>JAFKFP010000060.1 GCA_017308185.1 bacterium
TTCGGTAAGGCCGCCGCGGCTATCGTAGAGGAGGAGAATGGTCGTCATCGGTATGCCTCGGGGTGGAGAGTGGCAGCGTTACGATATCGGACATCGAGCGAGCGCGGGGAAGTGAAGATTGCCTCCCTGGCTTCACCACCCGATTGGACGATTGATTAGGGCTGTCCTACCATCAATCCCGACACGCCGCACACGCGTGCTGTGGCCTTGTTGCGAACAGCGGCGGGCGTGTATGGCTCGATCCCGGCAGCGCGCCGAGGGCAACCGCGACGTGAGCCGCCTCACGCGGGACGAGCAGGAGTTTCCCCAAATGGCCGTGATGTGGAGCGTCATCTTCTATACAGGCCTTGCGGTCGCTGCGTTCTACTTCATCCTTCTGCAGCCTGTACTGAAGAAGAACAAAGAGCGCAACAAGGCTGTGCAGAGTCTGCAAATCGGTGACGAGGTGGTGACGACGGGCGGCATCATTGGCGAAGTGCTCGACGTGGTGACGCCGCCCGACGGCCCAACGGAGATCATTTTGCAGATCGCGCCCGACGTGAAAATTCGCGCGCTGACGGAAGCCATCGATCGGCGGCTGACGACACTCGAACCCGAAGAGGTGCCACAGGAGATGCCAGAAGCCAGCAGCCAGACTGACGCGGCTAGCCCAACCGAGGTTTCGCGCACCAGTGCGTAGCCGATCGACGTGGGCACTGTTCGGATTCGTTGTCGCCCTCACGGTAATCGCCGTGATTGTTGTGTGGCCGGGCGCGCCATCGCGATATCTTCCCGGTAGCTTCTGGCCGAAGGGCCACGGGCTCAACATCGGCAGTTTCGACCGGCACGAGATGGTGCTCGGACTCGACCTGCAGGGCGGCGCCTACCTGGTCATGGAGGCCGACCCGCCGGCCGATTATCACGGCGATGTGGCGACGGCCGTGAAAGGCGCGAAGAGCGTCATTGAGAATCGCGTGAACGCCCTCGGCGTGAGCGAGGCCGAGGTGAGCACCGCGAGCGGCAACCGGATCGTGGTTTCCATCCCGGGCGTGAGCATTGAAGAGGCGAAGAACCAGGTTGGCCGCACGGCCGCGCTCGAGTTCAAGGTATACAACGATAAGGGCCAAATCGTACCTGCCACCGGCGTGGTGAATGGTGAAACCAAGGCGATGACCGGCTCGTATCTGAACAACGACACGGCCCCAATCCACAGTGGCGCAACCTACGCGGTGCAGTTCTCCACGACAGGCATCGGCTCAACGCTGATGAAGCAGATCACGTCGCGCGCGCTGAGCTATCCACAGACGGATCAGCGCAACCTGCTGCTCGTGTACCTGGATAACCAGCTCATCTCGCAGGCGAACGTGACGGGCGTGATCTCGGATAACGGCATCATCACCGGCCAGCCAAGCTTCACGGCCGCGAACAACCTCTCGAAGCTGCTCAACAGCGGCGCCCTGCCTGTGCCACTCAAAGTGATCCAGTCCAACGAAGTAAGCGCGACCCTGGGCGGCACCTCCGTGCTGCATTCGGTCCACGCGGGTGAGATCGGGCTGCTCGCGGTCATGCTCTTCATGATCCTGTTCTACCGCCTGCCGGGGCTGCTGGCCTCGGCCGCACTCATGGTCTACACGGCGCTCACGCTGATGGTCTTCAAGCTGTGGCCGGTCACGCTCACGCTGACAGGCATCGCCGCGTTCATCCTCTCGGTTGGCATGGCCGTGGATGCGAACATCCTGATTTTCGAAAGAACGAAGGAGGAGCTGCGTCGAGGGCGTACGCTGAACGCTGCCATCGACATCGGCTTCCACCGGGCATGGCCTTCGATCCGCGACTCGCACGGTTCGACGCTCATCACCTGCCTTATCCTGTACTGGTTCGGCAACCAGTTCGGTTCCACGCTCGTGAAGGGCTTCGCGCTCACTCTCGCGGTCGGCGTGGCGATGAGCCTGTTCTCGGCCATCACGGTCACGCGCACCTTCCTGAAGATGGTGCAGCCCACGCGGCTGGCCAAGATCCACTGGCTCTGGAACGCCGACGAAGTCCAGGCCCGGCCGGGAAGCGGCCGCCGCCGCGGACCGGAGCAGGAGCCCCAGCCACAGCCGCAGGGGGGCAAATAGGCCATGCTGGATTTTGCGGGCAAACGCTGGTGGTATCTGAGCATCTCGCTGGTGATGTTCATTGCGGCGGCCGTGATTCTCGCTATCCCGCCGCATCTGCGGCCAGGTATCGAGTTCACCTCCGGATCATCCTTCAGTGAGAAATTCGAGAAGCCCACGACGGTGAGCGCGCTCCGCTCGGAGATGGCAGCGCTCGGGTACAGCGACTCCCGCGTGCAATCGCAGGGCAACAACACCTTCCTGTTCCGTACGCGGACGCTTGAAGGCTCGCCGCAGCAGTCGGGCGAAGCACAGGGGCCTGCTCAGCCGGGCGAGCTCGACGTGATCGAGCAGAATCTGATCAAGCAGTTCGGACCGCTCACGCGACAGGACTTCCAAACCGTCTCAGGCACGGTTTCAAGCGAGATAGCGCGAAACGCGACAATCGCGGTCATTGCCGCGTCGGTCGCCATCCTCATCTACATCTCGCTCGCATTCCGCAAGCTCGACCGGCCGTGGCGCTATGGCAGTTGTGCCATCGTCGCGCTCCTGCACGACGCGTTCATCGTCGGCCTGCTCACCGTCATCGGGTTCTCGGTCCATGACACCATCGTCGTGTTCGACCGGATCAGAGAGAACGTCATCCATGACCCGTACATTCCGTTCGAGGAGAACGTGAACGCGAGCCTCACGGACACGCTGGCGCGGTCGATCAATACGTCGCTCGTGGTGGTGCTCACAGTCGTGACCATGCTGCTGATCGGCGGCGAGACGATCCGGAGCTTCCTACTTGTACTGCTGGTGGGCATCATCAGCGGGACGTACAGCAGCATCGGCATCGCGACGCAGCTCGTCGTGGCGCTGGAGAACAACGACATCGGCCGCTTCTTCCGGCGCATCACCGGGCGCAGCAAGCCGCGCCGCCGCGTAGAAGCTGACCAGGGCACCGTCGAGGCTGTCCAGTCCTGACGTTTACCCCTGACGTTCACCACTGGCGCGGTTTCAGCGGCGTCGTGCGACTGCCGTGCGCTCGAGGTGTGCGAGGAAGCGGGCAGCTATCTCCCCGTGCAGCAGGCATCCGCGCTCGGTGAGCCGCACCCGTGGCGACAGATCCATAAGCCCGGCCTCCGCGGCGGCCTGAAGCGGTTCGCCGACAGCAGCTTCGATCGTCGTCCCGAACCGCGCTTCGAACTCCGCCGCCTCGAAGCCATCGAGCAAACGCAACCGCGACGTGAGCCAGTCGGAACGTGCCATCACATCATCAGGGCGGTACATCGCCGCGATCGCGCGCCCATCACCGGTGAGCGCCCGCTCGCGAGCGATGTACCGGCGCGGGTGTGCGATGTTCTCAACGCGCATGCCATCGATATACCCGTGCGCCCCGGCCCCGGGGCCGAGGTAGTCGCGGTCAGTCCAGTACACCTGGTTGTGCATTGAGCGATGGCCCGGCCGCGCCCAATTGGAAATCTCGTAATGTTCGAAACCGGAGCGGGCGAGTTCGGCGACGGACCATTCGTACATGTCGGCCGCGACATCAGGGTCTGGCGGCGCGACTTGCCCGCTCTCCACATGAATGGCGAGCGGTGTGCCGGGCTCCACGGTTAGCGCGTAAAGCGACAGGTGGTCTGGGCCTAGTGCAAGGGCCTCTCTGACATTTGCCTGCCATGCATTCGGCTCCTGGCCCGGGAGGCCATAGATGAGGTCCAAACTGATACTCGCGAAGCCTGCATCGCGGGCAGCGCGGTATGATGCGGCGATGGCCTGGGGCGAGTGAATTCGGTCGAGAAAGCGCAACTCTGCCGCATCGAAGCTCTGGGCGCCCAGCGAAAGGCGTGTGACGCCGGCAGCGCGGAGGCGTGCGAAGTGCGCCGGGTCGGAGGTACCGGGGTTCGCTTCAAGGCTCACCTCGGCGTCAGCCGCCAACGGCCACGCGCGGCCGACAGCGTCGATAATGGCCGCGATGTCACGGGCCGCCACTTCGCCGGGCGTCCCGCCTCCGAAGGCGATACTGGTAGTCAGGCGCTCGCCCAGCGTTTGGCTCCATGCTGCAGCCTCCGCCACCACCGCGTCGCGGTAGGAGGGCTTGAGCGCATCCATTCCCGCGTACGTGTTGAAATCACAGTAGCCGCACTTGACCGTGCAGAAGGGGATGTGCACATAGACCGCGAGCGGCTTCACGGGGTGCCGAACGCCTCACGGAAGTCGGCCACGCGATGCGTCGTGAGGCCATCAACGCCCATGGCGACGAGGTCCCGCGCTCGCTCAATGTCGTCGACGGTCCACGCGATGACGAGCATGCCGCGGTCGTGAAGGCCGGCCACCACTTCGCTATCCAGTAGCGTGTGCCTGCACGAAACGCCGCGCGGACGGTAATCGCGTTCGAGCACTGACAGAAAGAGGTCGAGCTTGGGCAGCACGTCGATCGAGTAGAAGAGGTCCACGCCAGGGCAGTAGTGTGCGATCCAGCGGAGCGAGTTCCAGGACTGTGATGAGGCTGCGATCGTGGCGCCCGGTGCGCGCTCGATGGAGGCACGGAGCATCTGCGCGGCGCGCTCAGTGCCGTTCTTCATGTCGAGCATCACCGCGGCCCGCGACCGAAGGGTCGCAAGGAGTTGCGCGAGCGAGAACGGCTGCCGCGGCGCGAGTTTGAAATACCACTTCTCGAACCAGAGGGGAAAGGGGTAGGCGGCGCGTTCGTGGCGGGCTTCGAGGTGGTCGTTATGTGTCCAGATATCGACTTCGAGGAAATCAGGGCCATCGGGGATAGCAGCGAGCGCCGCGGCCTCGCTGTTCCCAGCCGCGTGGGCAATGAACCGCGGCCGCGGCGTCCCAGGCTCGAAGGGCGAACGGGCGGCAACGGCAGAGCTCATCCGCCGCTGACCACCGGGCCGGGTTCGGCGCCCACGGGATGGCGGGGAGACACAGGCACTTCACCGTTCGCGATGTCGTCGAGCAGGTCCTCATCGGTGATGCGGTATCCGATGCCCGATGGCACAACCGCCCCGAGCGCTACAAAGCGGCTGAGCAGTGCCGTCACCGTCTCGCGGCTGGTGCCTATTGTCTGGGCAAGTTCCTGGTGGGTGAGTCCAAGGTGGACGAAGCCGCGTTCATCCTGGCGGCTGAGCAACGTATCGGCGAGACGCGCAGACACAGGTTTCGACACGAGGTTGAGGAAGGCGCGCTGAGCCCCGGCGAGGCGGTGAGCCATGAGTTCCATCATCGCGACGGCAAGGCGCGGCGATTGCTGGACAAGGTGGGCGAAGTCTTCCCACGTGATACTTACGGCCACTGTGTCATCGATAGCTTGTGCCGAGGCAGTGCGCTCTCCGTCGGCAACGACCGCCATGTCGCCGACGACGTCACCCTTGCCCACCACGTCGAGAATAATCTCCTTGCCGTTCTCGGCGACCTGGAAGATTTTGACGCGGCCGCGCAGCAGCAGGTAGACGCGCTCGGCGGGTTCGCCGGCGGCAAAGAGCGCTTCGCGCGGCTTGAAGGTGCGTTCGGTGAGCAGCGGGATCAACCGATCCAGCTCGTCGTCGGAGAGGACACTCATAACGCGGCTCAATTGCCGCAGGTACCACGCTATCGAACGCTGGAGCGCTTCCTTTCCGCGCGGGACGGCATTCTTCGAGGTAGAGGCAGTCATTGCGTACCCTCCTGGCCATATTGCAGCCGAAGTTCGCGTAGGAGGCGGCGCGCGCCGGCCGTAAGCGAATCGGCATCACCGGCGCCAACGTAGCGTTCGAGGTCCTCCAGGGCATTGTTGGGACGGCCAAGGCGGTAGTGCAGCATGCCGCGCTCGCCCACGAGTGCGGCATTCCACGGTTCGATACAGAGGAGCAGCTCGATGGTCATCAACCATCGCGACAGGTCGCGCGAGGCGCGAAAGACTGTGTGCAGGTTGTTGAGCATCCGCTGGAGCATCTGCCGTCGCGTGATGCCGGTGAGAAACGACGAATAGGAGGCGCCGCCGAGGTTGAACGCACGCAATCCAGCGATGAGTTCGCCGCGGTCCAGGCGCGCCCCCTGGTGAAACGGGTCAACGTAGATAGGCTGTTCGGGCTCTCCGCAACGGACAATGAAATGCCCGGGGTAGCCTACGCCGTCACATCGCAGGCCAACACGCTGCGCGACTTCCATGTACACCAGCGAGAGCGTTATGGGGATACCGAGCCGGCGTTCGATGACCCGGTCGAGATAGCTGTTCTCGGGGTCATCATAGGCCTCCGAATTGCCACAGAATCCGCGCACGACGAACAACTCATGGTCGATGGCGTGGGCGAGCGCTTCGGGGTCGAGCGTATTGCCCGCCTGCTCGCGCACATCCTCGGCGATCAGATCGATTTCGCGG
This sequence comes from bacterium, assembly GCA_017308185.1. Lineage (GTDB taxonomy): Bacteria > Chloroflexota > Dehalococcoidia > Tepidiformales > Tepidiformaceae > JAFKFP01. The sequence continues at coordinate 6,433 of JAFKFP010000060.1, forward strand.
GCGAGGCCGAGCATATCAATCGGACCTCCTCGCAGCGCGGCTATCGCCATCGCTCCACCAAACAGGTCTACTTCGGTGTCGTGGCCCCGGATGGCGGACCGAAAAGCAGCGACGAGTTCCGTGTTCACTGATCACAGTATAGGGACGAAGCGGCTCTAAGGTGCGCATGAAAAGGCTTCAAGAAGCTGCCGGCAGCGTCAATGCACCGTGGTCTCGCCATGATGCCCTGCGTCGTGCTCGTGGGAGTGAGTGAACGCCAGGTGCCGGTGGAGGTGCTCGTGGATCAGGTTCGCTTCGACGAGCAACGCGCGGTCTTCGAGTATGGCCGTGGCAGGGCCATCGGCAAGGACACGGCGGTTCTCGCCGATGACAAGCACACGGTCGGCGACAATTGGCACGATTTCAAGTTCGTGCGTGGCGACGATAATCGTCTTGCCATGCTGGCCGAGTTGCTGGATGAGGTTGACGAGCACCCACTTCGTGCGCGGGTCGAGGCTCGCAGTCGGCTCATCGAGGAGCACGACATCGGGTTCGAGCGAGAGGACTGACGCGATGGCAGCGCGCTTCTTTTCCCCGCCCGAGAGTTCGAATGGCGCGCGGTCGCGCAGGTGCATTATGTCCATCTGCGTAAGCGCGGCTTCGACGCGCCGGCGGACCTCGACGAGCGGCAGCCCGAGCTGGAGTGGGCCAAATGCCACATCGTCACCCACGGTCGGGGAGAAGAGCTGGACGTCGGGGTCCTGGAAGACGAGCCCGACGCGGCGATGAAAGCGGTGGGCGGCATCCGAATCGTCATCGAGCGTATCGACCTGTTCGCCGAAGACAGACATCCGGCCAGCGGAAGGGGAGATGAGCCCATCGAGGAGCTTGAGAAGCGTGCTCTTACCGGAGCCGTTCGCGCCGAGGAGCGCGACACGCTCACCTTCGCGAATGGTTAGCGAGATGCCGTCGAGGGCGAGGTTGCGCCGGTTGTACAGGTACTGGACATCTTCAAGCGCGAAGGTTACTCGGGCATCGCTCACGGCAGAATCCAGTTTGCACCAATGATGGCTGCTGCGCCCGCCGCCGCAGTGAGCATCATCGCTCCGTCGGCAACTCTGAAGCGATAGTCCATGAGGGTGCGGAACTGGTGATTGAAACCCCGCGCAAGCATGGCGCGGTAGACATCGTCACTCATTCGAAACGAGCGGCTCATGAGGACGCCCATCGATGAGACGATCCACCAGCGCTGCTCACGGCCAGATGTGCGGGCCACCACGCGGCTCTTTCGCGCCTGGAACATACCGTTGAGCGTATGCAGGAAGAGAAAGATGTACCGGTAGGTCATGGCGAGGATCAGGATGAAGATCGTGGGCACGCGGAAAAAACGGAGCGATTTGAGAATGTCCGCCCAGGGCGTGGTGAGGATAAGCAATATAGCCAGGCTGACCGAGGCGCCGACTCTGAGGATGAAGATGCCCGCGGCTGCAAGCCCTTCCCGGTACACGTGCAGCGTGCCGATCCCAAGCGGGACTTCGAGCAGCGCCGTGTGGCCAATGAAGAAGACCGACGGGATGATGACAACACCGCTGAAGAGGGGGATACCCAGCCAGACCCGCTTGACGAACAGGCCCATATCGAGACTGGAAGCCCACGCCGCCGCGTTCGCTGCCAATACCACGGCGAGTAGCGCCGGCCACTCACGCGAAATAGCCGTGGCCACAACGAGGAGCACAAATGCGAGCAGCTTCGCCCGGGGGTCACGCCGCTGGAGGAACCCGGGGCGGCGGGCGTTCTCCTCGGAAAAGATGGCCGATTCGACGCTCGCGGAGATGCCCGCGAGCGTCTTCTCGACGAACCCGGGGCGGTGGCGGCGCGTTGGGGCCGGCGTAGCTATTGCCTCCGCTGTCATTTATTCAGCCGTCCTCCAGTCAGGCGGCGCCTGGGGCAGCAGCCGCCGGACGACGGCGAACAGCACGCCACCTGCAAGGGCAAGCAGGGCGAGGCCGCCGAGGCCCGCAATCTGGTAACCGATGTTCTGCTGCCAGGCGGGATCATTCGCACTGACCCAGGGCGGCTGGTACCCGGAGAGCAGGGTATCGTTCGCGAAGGTGACGTCGTTCATGTTGCCCGGGACGCAGTCGCACGCGCGGTTGACGTCGGGTAGGGCGTCATAGAGAGACGAGTCTCCGTTCGCCTTCGCAGCCAGTGCGGCCTGCACCTCCCCGGGCGTAGCCGACACATCTTCGCCGAACGCTCCCCCGGGCGCGATGAGTCCCATCGGTACCCAGATGATGAGGGCAATGAATACCACAACCGGCGCGCGCCAGCTGCGATAGTGGCGCAGGGCGAACCAGAGAATGGGCAGGACCACAGCCGAGACGACGAGCGAGACGAGAACACTTCCACCCGCTGCCGGCCAGTCAACTGTGGACCAGTCGAGGCCCGCCCAATGAGAGAGGCGGCCCTCGCCGTGGATCAGGCCGGCTATGAAGATGACGAGGATTGTCGCGGATGCGATCGCTGCGGCCACGACGCCAGGGCGGGCGCCCGTCCGGACGGCGCGTTCCTCAACCGTAAGCGCGCCATCCTTCCTCCGAAGGAGAATCTCCGGGTAGGCACGCTGGAGGTACCCGAAGCCCAGCGCTGTTATCGCGCCTTCGACGAACGAAGCGCCGAGCAGGTGGGCAACCAACATCGCGGGGATGGCTGCGCCGAACCCGTACGGACTGTAATCGGGCACGCCGTTGTGGCTCCAGAGGTGGGGCTGAATGCCCAGTTCAATGCCTACAGCGAGGGCCGCGGCAGTGATGCCCGCATAGGAACCAATGGCAGCGGCGACGACACGACGCTGGGACAACATGGGGCTGTGGCCCGCGATCAGCCGATAGACGCCATAGCCCACGAATGGCAGGAGGATCCCCATATTGAGGCAGTTCGCGCCGATCGCGGTAATGCCGCCATCGCCGAAGAACAGCGCCTGGATGATGAGTGCGACCGACGTAGTAAGCACGGCGGCCCACGGGCCGAGGACGATGGCAGCAAATGTGCCACCCACCCCATGGGCGGTGGTCCCGCCCGGCACCGGCACGTTGAACATCATGATCGTGAAGGTGAACGCAGAGAAGATCGCGAGCAGCGGCACCGTGCGCCCGCCGATGAACTTCTTGACCCGGGCCACCGCTACCGCCCAGAACGGCACAGCGGCCGCATACATGACGCCGCAGGTAGCCGGGCTCAGGTAGCCGTCAGGTACATGCATAACAAGGGTTCCTTTGGTGGAAAGGGCACAGGCGGCCACGTGATGTGTGGCACATTTTCAAGGGTTTAGGAAAGAAATGCAACGAGTTGCAACAGCGTATTCTCGCATTATTGGCCCAATTGCCGGAGCGAGCCGCCATCCGTATGGTTCGAAGGGATGGCAGCAGCACACTACCGGGTTGGCTCACTCGACATTGCAATCATCTCCGATGGGGAGTTTCGCCTGGACGGTGGCGCCGTGTTCGGCCTGGTCCCGCGTGTGCTCTGGGAACCGATCGTTGGCCCCGAAAACATCGACGATCAACACCGCGTGCCACTCGGTTTGAATTGCATGGTGGTCCGCTCGGGTGACGCCGTGCTTGTTGCAGACACAGGCTTCGGGCAAAAAATCCAGGGCACACGCGAGGCACGAGGGTATCCCGGCGATTATGGCCACCTCCTATCGGAACTCGCAGCCCTGGGCATTGCGCCTGAAGATGTGACTGCGGTCGCGAACACGCACCTCCATGCGGACCATTGCGGGGGGAATACACGGCGCGACGGCGACGCGGTCGTCCCGGCGTTTCCACGTGCCCGGTACTTTATCCAGAGCGGCGAGTACGAGGACGCAATGCACCCGAACGAGCGGACACGCGGGACCTATTTCGCGGAAAATTTCGAGCCGCTAGAAGCAAGCGGCCAACTCGATCTCGTGGACGGCGAGCGCGAAATCATTCCGGGCGTCACATTCATCCCCACGCCGGGCCACACGCAGCACCACGCCTCCATTGCGCTGTCCTCCGGCGGAGAGACGGCGTTCTACACGGGCGACCTCGTGCACGCCGCGGTGCAGATCGAGCGCCCGGCATGGATCCCGGCGTTCGATGTGCTGCCGCTTGTATCGCTCGAAACCAAGAAGCAGCTTGCCGACCGTGCTGTCCGTGAACGGACACTGCTCATTTGCGGGCACAATACGTTTCCCGGGGTGGGCCGCCTGACGGAGCGCGACGGCAAGCGCGTGTTTGCTACGGAATGACCGGGCCAGTTCAGCCCGTCTATCACCTCGCACTGCGCGAGTTGCTCACCGCAGCGGGAGCGCGGTTCACCGCCAGGAGCGGCTGGTCTATCCCCGCCAACTTCGGCGACGCGATGGCCGAATACACCGCTATCCGGGAGCGCGCGGCCCTGCTCGAACGGTCGTGGCGGAGCCGCTTCATGGTGACCGGCACCGATGCGTCCGTGGTCCTCGCCCGCGTGTTCGAAGGCTACGTGGATGAGTTAGAAGAGGGCCGGGCGAAGCGGACAGTGTCACTCGATGAGGCAGGCCTGATAGAAGATGTCGTGCTCATCGCGCGGACGGGCGGGATCGCGTACCTCGTCTCCGGAGAGCCGGGTCAGCGCGAATCCACGTTGAAGCGGCTGAGAGAGGCCATCGAGGAATCGTTCGACGCCGAAGTCAGCGACCGCACGATGACAACGTGTCTCCTCGGCGTGACAGGCCCGCAGGCAGCCGATATCGTGCGCACGCACATGGCGGACGCATTGCCGCGCGCGCTGCGGCCGATGCAATGTGTGACGTTCGAGTTCCACGGCTTCCGTACGCTGGCGATGCGGACGAGCGAGACCGGCGAGGATGGCTTCGAGTTCATGCTCGCGCCGGCCGTCGAACAGCACGCTATCGAGACGCTTCGTAGCGCTGGGGTGGGCCTTGCAGGACTAGACGCGCAAGAGACCACGCGCGTTGAGATGTGCATCCCCGCGTTCAACCCTGATTTGGAGACGGGCGTGACGCCCGCGGAGGCCGAACTGGATGCGCTCTTTGGGCTGCCGTCGGACGGCGCTGGCAGGGGCCAACTGCTCGCGGCACTGCTCATCGAGGGAAGTGCGCCCACGGCGCCCGGCGCCGCGCTGACGAGGTCGGGCGAACCGGCCGGGCAGTTACGGTCATGCGTCCACTCGCCAGCATTGAACGCGACGATAGCGCTTGGCATCATCAACGCTGCATTCGCATCACCGGGCGAGCAGCTAGAGTTGGGCGCGGCGCGAGCGACGGTGATAGCCAAACCATTCCTCAGACGGAGAACTGTATGACTTTCCCAGGGATGCCGCCGCCGGGCTCGATCTACATCGCGCCACCGGCGGCCACGAAGGAACTCAACATCAGCGATGAGTGGCGCGGCCGCTGGATCGACGACGATGAACTCCCGGCTGGAGTCCCGGTCATCTACGCCTACGCGCTCGTGTACATGGACGACCGCGGCTACGCGACACGCCCCGCCGGCACAGCGAAGTGGGGCATGGTGGAGACTGCCATCAGCGGCGACACGCCCGAAGCCGAAATCAAACAGGCCGTGAAGGACCAGACAGGCGGTACCGTTGCGAAGCTGGTAACGACCGGCTACCTCGAGTGCGTGGCCACCAGCCATCATGCAACGCTCGAAGCAGGCAGCGTGGCTGTCCGGCCTCTGTACGTAGCCGTGCTAAGAAGCATCAAGGACCTTGGACGCGAGGCGCCGTATCAGCGTCGTCGCCTGCCCATGAATGAATACGTCCACGCGATGCGCGAGCGGTATCCGGAGATACGTCCGCAGGTCTCGGACGCCGCGAGTCGTTATGTTGCGATGCGGGCGAAAGGGGAGGCCTAGGCCGCCAGGAAGAACCTACGACGGTCGCGCTATCATTCATGCTGGACGGCCGGGGCATCTTGCATGTGGATCACCCCGACCTTAAGTAGCGCGTGGTCTGGCCAGAATTCAGCCCTGCTTCAGCAGGTAGTCGCCATACTCGTCACGGAGGGTGAGTTTCTGGAACTTGCCCGTCGATGTCTTCGGGATCTCCTTCACGACGAGGATGTCATCGGGGAGCCACCACTTTGCGAAGTCAGGCGCGAGGTGGGCGATGAGTTCCTCCCTGGTGGCGGACTTGCCATCTTTGAACACGACAGCGGCGAGCGGACGTTCGTCCCACTTGGCGTGACGCGCGGCGAAGACAGCTGCCTCGAGCACGGCGGGATGCGCCATCAGTGCGTTCTCGAGCGCCACGGTGCTGATCCATTCGCCGCCGGACTTGATCACGTCCTTCGAGCGGTCAGTGATGGTGATATAGCCTTCGCTATTGACGGTGACGATGTCGCCGGTGCGGAACCAGCCGTCGGCGGTGAACTTATCTTGCTGCTCGTCGTTGTTGTAGTACGAGGCGGCCACCCAGGGCCCGCGGACCTCGAGTTCGCCCATGGTCTGGCCGTCCCATGGCAGAACATTGTCCTGGTCGTCGACATGGCGGATGTCGACGAGGGGCGCCGGGTAACCCTGGGTGGATTTAACAGCGAGAATCTCGGCGTCGGTCGCGCCCTCGGCGAGAGAGCGCTTGACGCGTGCGAGTGTGCCGATGGGGCTCATTTCGGTCATGCCCCAGGCGTGCATCACAGGGATGTTGTGACGCTTCTGGAAACCATCGATCATGGCGGGCGGCGCGGCTGATCCGCCAACGAGCGTCGATCGGACCGCGGAGAGGTCCCACTTGTCCGGGTTCTGGTCGAGGAGGTTGAGGATGCCGAGCCAGATCGTTGGCACACCTTCGGCGACGGTGACGCGCTCGTCAGCCATGAGGCCGAGCAGCACGTCGGGCGCCATATTCGGACCCGGGAACACGAGCTTCGCGCCGGTCATTGCGCCCGCAAACGGGACACCCCAGGCGTTCGCATGGAACATGGGGACGACAGGCAGGATGGTGTCGTTCTCGGAGATGCCGATCGTGTCCGTGAGGCAGGCAGCCATGGTGTGCAAGAAGGTGGAACGATGGCTATAGAGCACGCCTTTCGGGTTGCCCGTCGTGCCCGACGTGTAGCACATTGCGGCCGCGGCCCGCTCATCGATCACCGGGTAGTGGAGTTCCGGCGATTCTGCGGCAAGGAGGGCTTCATAATCGAGGTAGCCTTCAGGCGTCGGGCCATCGTCCGGGACGATGATGACGTGTTCGAGGCTGGGGACGTTGGCCTGGAACTGTGTGCAGGACAGCGCCAATGGCAGGGATGCCCAGGTAGGCCTCCATATGGCGGTACGAATTCCAGCAGAGCGTCCCCACGCGGTCGCCGGGCTCGACGCCAAGCCGCTTGAGAGCATTCCCAAGCTGTTTGGTGCGAGCGGCGTAATCGCCGTACGTGTAGCGGTGAATCGAACCGTCGGGCAGCCGCGTGACGATCTCGTTTTTCGGGAAGAACGTCTGGCAGCGTTCAAGCAGGTAGGGAAGCGTGAGCTGATAGTCATCCATCATGCAACCGCTAAGCATCGTGGGGCCCTCCGGGAGTGGATGGGCCTAGGGTAGCCTTAACGCGGGATGGTGAACAGGCGTCGAGCAGGGAGCGGCTGCATTGGGAGCGGCGGCCCGTCTGACTCAGGATGCTGGGGGTGGCACCTATCGCTGGATAGGATAGTCCGCTCAACGAATGGGAAGTTTGGCACGTTACAGCACCGCGTCGCGAATGGAAACGGACTAGCCTTGGTACATGGCCGTTAACCAAGCTCCTCAAGACTCCGCCGCCCAATCTGGGCGCGACCCCGAGGGGATCGCGTTTATCGACAACGACTTCGTCCTGCGCGACACGGTGGACGTGCTCGCGCAGACGCTCAAGGAACTCGGCCAGGCCGGTAAGCCCGTCGCCGCGAGCCGCCTTGCCGCCCAGGCGTGGCAGGTATTGCGCCAGCCGCACCCGCAGGAAGCGCAGCGCATCAACAACCTCATGCACTACCTCGCGCGGTTGCCAGAAGAGGTTGACCCGCACGCGAATGAGCACAGTGACGACGATGCCGCCGAGCAGGAGATCGACGTGCGCGAACTGCCGCATGGGCAGCGTCACACGATCATCTTCGCCACCTATGCGGCACTGGCGCCCGGGCACGGGTTCACGCTGGTGAACGACCATGACCCGCGCCCGCTGTATTACCAGTTTGATGCGGAACACCGCGGCGACTTCACATGGGACTACACCGAACAGGGCCCTCGGACGTGGCGGGTACGCATCGGCCGCCCGGCCAGCGCCTGAACGAGCATCTGACGAGGGCACACTTCGCCATAGGAGGTACACATCATGGCGGCTGAGACCCAGGACCACGAACTCGATGTCCGCGAACTGCCTCATGGGCAGCGGCACACCGTCATCTTCGCTGCATATGCGGCGTTGCAGCCGGGCCAATCGTTCGTATTGGTCAACGACCATGACCCGCGCCCGCTCCGCTACATGTTCGAAGCAGAGCACCGCAACGCATTTAGCTGGGTCTACGAGGAAGAAGGCCCGCAGACGTGGCGGGTCCGTATCGGCAAGGCCGGCGCATAGGCGCTGGAAAACTGGAGGTCATCGATATGGTAGAAAAGACCGAGCAGGTCATCGATACGCGCGCATCGTCCGAGGCATGCGTGGTCCTCACCAACGACGCCCTCGCCAGGCTGTCACCGGGCGACAGCTTCATTCTCGTCGCCGACCACGACCCCGTGGGGCTCAAGTACATGCTTGCGGCCGAGCAGCCGGGCGTTTCCGGGTGGGACGACCTGGAAGGCGGTCCGGAAGTCTGGAAGGCACGAATCACCCGACTCGCACCGGCGGGGTAAGCAGCAGCGAGGGCGTTGTCACCGCGGCCGTTCACCGTAGTCGCTGAACGGTGCGTCGCGGCGGCTGATCGTCTCGCGAAAGCCAATCTCACGGAAGCGCTCCTGCCAAGGGAGAGCTGCCTCGGTGTGGCGGGTCACGCCATCGAAGAACGTGCCGAACATCTGCGTGGTCCGCAAGCCCATGTTTTCGTAGGCCTGGTTGATGAGCATCTTGTTCAGAGCGAGTTGGTTGGCGGGGATGTTGGCGAATCGCATGGCATACCGTTCCGTCTCTTCGGCGAGGCGGTCGAGTGGGAAGACCTTCGACACCAGTCCGATGCCGAGCGCGGTCTGAGCATCGATCTGATCGCCGGAGAGCAGGAACTGCTTGGCGTGTTCGAGCCCGAGGCGGTAGACCCACATCATAGTGGTCGGGGTGCCGTACACGCGTGACGGCGGGTAGCCAATGATCGCATCCTCGGCCATGAAAATGAGGTCGGCGCAGAGGATGAGGTCGGTGCCGCCGCCGAGAGCGTAACCGTGGAGTTGCGCCACGACGGGTTTCGGGCACTCCCAGAGCTTCATGAACCGCTTCATGTTGTGGCCCATGAAGGCGTAGTCGCGGACGGGGTCCCACGCTCCGGGCCGGTGCTCGAGCTCTTTCGCGCCGTAACGGCGTGGCGTTGGCCGCCGGCCCTGACCGGGGTTGAGGTCGTAGCCCGCCGTGAATGCACGCCCGGAACCACGAAGGATGATGGCTGAGACATCGGGCGAAGCCGCGGCGGCATCGATGCCGTCAGCGATGCCCTGAATGACCTCATCGTTGAGTGTGTTGAGCTTCTCAGGGCGGTTGAGCGTGATGATGGCGAGTGCGTCACGCTCTTCGTAGAGGACGACGGGTTCGGTGCTGGTCATGGCGGCTCCTTGTGGTGCCGCGTAATCGTAGCCGAGGGAGCGCCGCCGCCGCGACTGTCTCAGATGCGACGGGCGGCGAGGGTCTGCGCTCCGAGCGGGACCAGGGCGAGCGCGAGCAGGACGCCGGCGATGATGCCAAGCGGTACGATTGCCGCCGCAAGCGCGGGAGCGAGCAGGCAGCCGAGACCGAGGCATACGGCGCGCCACTTCGGGAGAACACCCGCTTTGTACGCGCCAATACCCAGGAAGATCCATCCAATGACGATGCAGGGCGCAGAGACATTGATGACGTTGGACGGGATGACGTTGGCGTGATCGATGAGGTGCGCACCCGCTGCCTGGTAGGCCGATGCCGTGATCTGATAGCTGCCCCAGAAGATGCCTTCAAAGAAGATTGGGCCCATGAGGCCGATGATTGTGACAACGCCGCCCCAGCGGCCCCAGCGTGGCGCTCCTTCGGTGATGCTGTGGGCGAGGGCAATCACCGCGATGAGCAGCACGACCATCGAGGCGACGGAGATGTTGATGGCGAAGCCGGCGCGCACGTGGTGGGCGGCCATGGCGCTTATCATGTCGGCCCCTTTGAACTTGTAGATGCCGATCGACAGTGCCAAACCCACGATCGCGAGCAGGGGGCCTGCGATCATGGCGACGCCCGTGACGAGAGGGCCGGGAAAGCTGTTTCCGGCTACGCTTTGGGTGCTGGCGGATTCGTGACTATGGACGGTGGATACGATGGCTGACACGGCGGTTCCTCGTTGGCTTCATTCGATACATAATTGGTTTAGTCTGCATCTAATGGATGAGTCTAGGATCAACCTGTGACGGAATCAAGGACATATGAGTCCCCTCGGCGAAAAAAACAGGCAGAAGAGACGCGACAGGCGATTCTTGCCGCCGCGCGAAAGCTGTTCGCCGAGCGCGGCTATGCGGCGACACCGCTTGCCGACATTGCGGCCGAGGCGGGCGTATCGGTGCCCACGCTCTATGCGAGCGTTGGCCCGAAATCGGCGATTGCCCTCGCGCTCGTCGACTTCATCAATGAACAGGTGGACATGCGTTCGCTTGACATGGCCCAGGATGCCGCGACAAACGGCCCGGACCTCATCCGCGCGATCGCGCACCTTGTGCGGATGCTGAACGAGCACGCAGGGGACCTCATCCGGGTGATGACCTCAGCTGCACTGGTGGAACCGGACCTCGTGCCCGTGGCCGCAGCTGGCCGGCGCTACCATCGCGAAGGGCAGCGTGTGAACGCCATGCGGTTGGCACGACTCGGCGCGCTGCGGAAGGGGCTGAGCGAAGAGCATGCCGCCGCTATCCTCGCGACACAGACCGCCTATGAAGTGTTCACGCTCATGGTCATGGAAGAGGGCTGGACGTACGACGCGGTCGAGGACTGGCTCGTCGAGACGCTGAGCAGTCTGCTGTTAGAGCCCGGCGCCGCACGGTGAGCCCGGCGAAGGCGACCGTTTCCACAAGTCCGGCGGCCAGTATCATCGGCGCGAGCCGGCTCAAGCCGAACCGAGGGGCGCTCATGTCTCGCACCGTCTACGTCATCCCGCACTGCCACTGGGACCGCGAGTGGTACCAGCCGCACGAACTCTTCCGCTGGCGGCTGGTGCAGATGATCGATGAACTGCTGGACCACATGGAGCAGCACCCCGAGTACAGCGCGTTTACCCTTGATGGCCAGACGATCGTCATCCGCGACTACCTGGAACTGCGGCCCGAGAACGAATCGCGGCTGCGGGCGATGATCGAGTCCGGACGCATCGTCATCGGGCCTTGGTGGGTGCAGCCAGACGAGTTTTTGCCGAGCGGCGAATCGCATATCCGCAGCTTTCAGCGCGGTATCCGCGCCGCGGAGGCGCTCGGCGGGTGCATGAGCGTGGGGCACTGCGCAGACCAGTTCGGGCACATCGCACAGATGCCGCAGATCATGCGTCAGCTTGGCCTGACGAGCGCGTGTCTCTGGCGTGGCGTACCGGAGGCCGTGCCAGGCTGGACGTTTTCATGGGAGGCTCCCGATGGCACGCGCATCCCTGTGATCTACCTGCGCAACAGCTACTCGAGCGGGTGGCGGCTTCCACGAGACACGGACGACCTGCTCGACCGCGTGAGGCGGCAGGAGCGCGACCTGCGCGACGACGAACCGGCGCTGCTGATGAACGGCACAGACCATTCGCGCATGCAGAAGGATGTGCCGGAGATCCTCGCGGCGGCAGCCGGGCGCGGCTACGATTTTCGCCTTGCAACACTCGCGGAGTTCGCGCACGAACGCATGCGTGGCGGCATCGACGAGTACGTCCTCCCGGGCGAGCTGCGCTCTCCGGACCGGTCGAACGTGCTTTCCGGGGTGCTCTCAGCGCGACACGAGATTAAGCGCCGGGACTTCGAGGTTTCTAGTGCGCTGGAGCGCTTTGCCGAACCGCTGGAACTTCTCTGCCACTTGCACAGCGGCCCCGATGGGTTGCCGGCCCTGAAACACGCGTGGGGGCTGCTGCTCGAAAACTCACCGCACGACTCGATCTGCGGATGCAGCGTGGACCAGACCCATCGTGAGATGTTTCCGCGGTACGACCGGGCGGAGCAACTCGCGGGGCAGGTTGCGCGCGAATCGATGGCACACGTGCTCGGGAAACTTGATGTACCGGTCTCCAGAGCGCTCGCGCTGTTCCGGCCTGTGCCGCACGCCGCGGCCACCTTCGAATGTGCGGTGCCTGCCGACTGGAGCGCCGAGGCCGTCAGGTTCCCCTCAGGCGCCACGGCGGCAGTGGCGCCTGGACCGACGCTCGAGGGCGCGGTGCTGATGAACGAGGAGGTGTCGCCGCGGGGCGCGCTGCGGCATCTCGATTTCATCCGCGAGGGCCGCTACGACGCACAGTATGTGGAGTCAATGACGTGGCAGCTCGATGGGCGCCACCTGTTGGTGGAAACGCGCGTCGGGAGTTCGGCAATCAACGCCGTCGATGACGAGACGGTGCGTACAGGGGTCCGCGAGGCCGTCATGAACGGACTCGTCGACACCGCACGCGTGATCGTGCGGGAATCGTCCACCCGGCTGCTGCGAGGAGTGGCGCCTGCATCCCAGGCTATCGGCATCGAACTACTTACGCCGGCGCATGCCACGGTCGAGCCCGATGACCTTGCGGTGGACGAAGGACGGATCGCGAACAGCTATTACGACGTCCGTTTCAAGGATGGGCGCCTGCGCATCCGCGATTGGGCCCATGGCCTGACCCTCAAGAACGCGTGCGCGTTCGTGGATGAAGGCGACCGCGGCGACGAATACAACGCGGACATCCTGCCCGGCGCGGTGACTACACCGGCGTCGGGAGGGCTCATCGAAACCGTGCGCGACAATGTGTCGGCGACGCTGCGCTACAAACTCATCCTGCGTGTGCCAGAGCGTCTCGGGCGTGCGCGCAGGCGGCGGTCGAAGACTGTCATCGACCTGCCTGTCCAGGTGGCAGTCACGTTGTGGCGCGGCCTGCCGCGTGTGGATTTCGACGTGACAGTGGACAACACGGCGCGCGACCACCGTCTGCGTGTGCTCTTCCCGTTGCCATTCGAAACAGCAACCGCGATCACCGAGAACCAGTTCCATGTCGCCGAGCGGGCGCTCGAAGCGCCTCCCTGGAACGGTGCTAGCCTCGAACTGCCACCCACGACGTTCCCTCAGAAGACCTTCGCCGCATTCGAGGGAGATGGCGCGGGGATCGCTGTATTCAACCGCGGCCTGCAGGAAGGCGAGGTTGTGCGCTCGCCGGAGGGGAGGCAGGCGTACGCGCTCACCCTGCTCCGTTGCGTCGGATGGCTCTCGCGGCCAGACCTTGTCTCGCGGCGCGGCAGCGCCGGCCCGACGATCGCGACAGAGGATAGCCAGTCACCGGGACTGCATCGGTTCCGCTTCGCGCTGATGAGCTACGGCGGCGGCTGGCGCGAGGCCGCGGTGCAGGCGATGGCGCATGCCTTCGCGCACCCGCCGCTGGTCTTCGCGACGAACGGCCACGATGGCCCGCTTGACGGCACGGCGCCGTTGGTCGCGGTCACGCCGCTGTCAGTCATCCCGAGTGCTCTCCACCGAAGCGATGCCGGCGGGGCTCCGATCATGCGGTTCTACAACAGTTCGAACGCGCGCACGACCGCGCACATCTCGGCGCCGCGCGCAGGCTTAGAAGCCGAACGCACGGACCTGATGGAGCGCGCGGTCGGGGAAGCCGTCCGGCTGGGCGATGGTTGGACTGTGACGATGAAACCGTGGGAGATAGCGAGCCTGCGGCTGCGCTGATCGCAAGATGCCCCGCTCGAACCAAGGTCGCCCGTCATGTAGATTCGACCTGTGACTGAACAAGCAGCGCCGGGAGCGCTCGACGGCGTGACCGTTATCGACCTCACGAACTGGGTCGCGGGCCCCTATGCGACCAAGATGTTGGCGGACCTCGGGGCGCGCGTCATCAAAGTCGAACGGCGCGGGGGCGACCCGGCGCGCAACCTCGAACCGTTTCTGCAAGACGAGCCCGGCCCCGACCGAAGCGCCACCTTTCAGTTCCTGAACACGAACAAAGAGGGGATTGTGCTCGACCTTGCGACAGACGCGGGCCGTGCGGTGCTCTACCGGATGACAGAGCGCGCGGACCTGGTCGTGACGAGTTCGAGCCCGGCGGTGGAGGAGGCGCTCGGCATCGACTACGCGTCGCTGCAGCCACACGGCGACCCCGCGGTGGTGAGCCTGACGAACTTCGGTCACACAGGACCGTATCGGGATTACCGGCTTTCAGAGACGGTGCTGTACGCGATGGGCGGCGAGATGTTCGGGCATGGACTGGCCTCACGCGAACCGCTAAAGCTAGGCGGCACCGCGGCACTGTTGCAGTCGGGTTCGATGGCCGGGCTGGCAGCGATGGGCGCAATCACTGCGCGCGAGGTGCACGGCATCGGACAGTTCGTCGAGGTGTCCCTGTTCGAAGCGCAGATCGCGAGCATGGACCGCCGCTCGTCAGCGATCCTCGGTTATCGGTTCTCGGGGCGCATCGTGCAGCGGCCGCCGGGTGCGTCGAGTGGCATTGCCGGGGGCGTCTACCCGGTGGAAGACGGCTATGTGGAGGTCACAGCCTCGGGCGGCAACTACTGGAACCGGTTCGTGGAGATGATTGGCGCCGAGGAGCTGCGCGATCCGAAGTGGTCACAGCCGGAAACAGCACGAAACCCTGCGGCCAAAGAGGAGGCCGACGGAGTGGTCTATCCGTGGATGCTCACCCACACACGCGCCGAGGTATGGAAGGCGGCACGGGATGCCCACGCGCTCGTGGCGCCGTATTTCACCGGCATGGATGTCTTCAACGATGAGACGTTCCGCGGGCGGGGCCTCTGGGTTGAGATCGATCACCCGGTACTGGGGAGGCAGCCGGTGTTCGGGCGGCCCTACGTGCTGGAGAAGACGCCCTGGCAGCTGCGCCGTCCCGCACCAACGCTGGGACAGGACACGGAGAGCGTGCTTGCCTGGGCCGGGCTCGATGCGGATGCGGTCCCCACACTGCGCAGCGAGGGGGTGGTCGCATGAGTCAGTATCTGCCGCTGGAAGGCGTGAGAGTTTGCGACTTTTCGAACGTGTGGGCAGGCCAGAGCGTGTCGATGTACCTCGCGGACATGGGCGCCGAGTGCATCAAGGTCGAGAACCCGTACATCTGGAACCCGATGACGCGCGCGGCCGCGCCCAAGCTCTCGCCGATGGTGGCGGCGATGATCACGCCGTGGATGGGCGGGCACCCCAACAACGACCCTGGTCCGCGACCGTGGAACAACAGCCCGGCGTTCATCCACGTCCTGCGGAACAAGAAATCGTTCACGGTCGACAGCCGCCGGCCGGAGGGACTCGCCATCGTGAAGGCGCTGATCCGGCTGAGCGACGTGCTGCCTGAGAACCTCGCACTGGGTACGCTCGAGAAGCTCGGGCTCGACGACGACGCCATCCGTGCCGAGCGGCCCGATATCATCATCTTGCATCTCCCCGCCTTCGGTAAGACGGGCGCTTATGTCGAAGGGCGAGGCTACGGCGCGCACATCGACTCCGCCGCGGGGTCGAGCATCCTGCGCGGGTACGCCGACCTTGGCCCCGAATCGAATACCCAGATATTCGCGGGCGACTACTGGGTGGGCGTCCATGGGGCATTCGCGGTGATGGCGGCACTGCGGCACCGGCGCCGCACGGGTGAGGGCCAGACGATCGAGCTTTCGCAGGTGGAATGCTCGGCGCAGATGTTTCCCCAGGCAGCGCTCGATGCGGCGTGGAACGGCCGCGAACAGCACTCGATCGGAAACCGGAGCGTCGAGGGCTATGTCCCGAACGGTGTGTTCGCGACACGCGGCGACGACCGTTGGATTGCCATCAGCTGCCGCTCCGACGATGAGTGGCGCGCACTCACGATGTTCATGGGGCGCCCCGGCTGGGCGATGGATGATGCACTTTCGACGGTCACCGGGCGACGGGCGAATGAGACGATGATCGAAGAGCGAATCGCGGAATGGTGTGCAGGACAGGACCGCGACGAACTCTTCCATGCGCTCCAGAAAGCAGGCGTCACCGCCGGACCTGTCCTGAGCGCCCGCGATGCCGCCGACGACCAGCATCTCGCGGTGAGCGGTGCATGGACACATCTCCCGGCGACCGATGACTACCCGGAGACAGACTGGGTCTCGCCGGCCTATCGCTTCTCGAAGTCGGACGTACGGATTCGGACATCCCCGGCACTCTTCGGCCAACACAATGATTATGTCTATCGCGACGTTCTCGGGTGCAGTGAAGATGAGATTGCCAGGCTGACCGAGGCGGGTCATATTCGCGACACGTTCGACCAGAGCGTGATCGACGGCGCATAGCCACCTAAACCATCGCACTGCGCGACTTGATGGAACCTTCCAGGCGCGCCTAACGTTGATACTGTGCACGGGCACAAACGAGCGGACTGTGCGCACATGACAGCGGGGGGAACGTGGATTGGAAGGACGGCAACATGAAACTCATACCCTTGAAGCGTGTGCTTCTGCCGGCGGCCACCGCATGCGCGGCCGCGACACTCATCGGCGCCTGTAGCTCGAACGGCGGCAAAGCCACGGCGACCACCGGCGCCAGCGCCACCGCGACAGGTTCGACATCAACCGCCAGCCCCTTGGGAACGCGATCCGTGACGCCAGCGGCCAGCGCCAGCGGCACCGCCACGGCTCAGCAGTCCGCGCCCGCGATACCCGATGCCTACGACGATTCGACCGACCCGATGCGGATGGTCACGTCATACATCAACGCGATCGACCGGAAGGAGTATCAGCGAGCCTACGGCTACTGGCACTCGCCGTCGCAAAGTCTGGACGACTTCAAGAAGGGCTACGCCACCACCGCGAACGTGACTGCCACGATAGCCTCGGCGTCGGGTATCGACGCGGCCACAAGCCAACGGCGGACGGCGATCGCGGTAGTGCTTGACGCTACCCACACGGACGGAAGCGCACAACGGTTCTCGGGTTGCTACATCGCGTGGAAAACCGTGCCGGGCGTCAGCGAGAATCCCAACGATACCCTGTGGCACATCGAGGAGGCCACGGTCGCGGAAGCCAGCAAGTCAGCTTCGCTCGCCGATCTGCTGGCAGCGGCATGCGATTCATACAAGGATCGGCTCTCGAACTTCGGCCAGGCGTACGACAACCAGACTGGTTCACTCAATGTGGTGCTCTCGCTATACGACGCCATCAACCGGCAGGATTACAAGCGCGCTTATGGATACTGGGAGCAGGCGCCGTCGTCCTACGACGAATTCGCGAAGGGGTACGCCAATACCCAATCGGCCGTCGTGACCACCGGCGCTCCAACCGACAAGGGCGCCGCTGCGGGGAGCGTGTACGAGCGCGTACCGGTGATCGTCACCGGCACGCTCAAGGATGGCACGGTCCAGCGCTTCTCCGGCTGTTACACAACGCGGAGGTCCGACATCCCGAAGGACGGCGCCACTGACGCCTCTTCCAACCCGTGGATGATCTATTCCGCCAAGCTCTCGCAGGCGTCGAAGGACTCGCCTGCTTCGACACTGCTCGCCGACGCCTGCAATAACGCGTCGTAAGCCTTGCCTGCGAAGGGGGAAGGGCCGCCACGGGTCTGGCCGTGGCGGCCCTTCTGCATCGCCGAGGTAATGCGCGGCGCTAGGATGCGCCGTCCGGCGAAGTAGGACCAGAAGCAGCCGCGCGGATCTTCGCGGCGGCGCCGGCACAGTCGTAGATGGAGCCCTGCTCATTTTGTGGAAGGCCGTCGCCGGTGACAGGCGTACAGGCCGATTCCACGGCCGCCATGACGGCATTCGCGCCCTTGGCGTCAGCACTGTTGCCGCCTGTCGCGCCGAAACCGCGCCCGCCAAATCCGCCGAAGCCTCCGCGCCCACCGGTCTCCACGTAGCGGATTTCGCCGGCCTGGACCAGGTCCGCGAACTGGCCGGCGGTAATCGTGGGATCGGAACCGTTGAAGCCACCGATCGCCATCACAGAGAGGTTGTGCTCGGCGATGAGCGTGGAGGCGTTCATCGAGCTGCTCACAGCAAGGTCCCATTTCGTGCCCGACTCGCGGTGAGCAAGCAGCCAATTGGCGAGGCTGGTCGTGCCATCATCGAATGCAGCCGAGCCGAAGCTGCGCGTCGAGGCGCCCTGCCGCGGACCAGCCTGCGGAAGGGTGGTGTTCGCGGATGTATGGAGCACTTCAAATTGAGACCACGCACCCGGGATGAGCAGCAGGCCCGCGAGTACCCAGCACATCCCAAGCGTCGCCGGAATGCGCCGAATCATCACTGCGGACGCGAGCAGCACCACGCCGACGACCGCGAGCGGGATAACGTAAGGCCGCACGCCGTACTCGAACCCGTCGAAGCGTCCCGAAATCGTGAGTTGGACAGCGATCGTCACGGCCACAATCCCGCAGAAGGGGATGATCCAGAGCCGGTTCTGCCGGAAGAGGCCGACAAACGCGATCGCGCTCATCCCCACGAGAGCAGCGATGCCCGGCGCGGGGGCTGATGTGTAGTAGCTGTGGTAGATGCCCTGCGCGAACGAGAAGATGAGCCCAAAGAGCAGCACCCATCCTGCGAAGGTGATTACCGCGGCCCGGCGCACACGGTCCCGCCGCCAATACCACAGTGAAGCTGCCGCACCAAGCAGTGCGAAGGGCAAGAGCCATCCCACCTGGCCGCCGTTCGCATCATCAAACATGCGCCACAGCCCGGGCGAGCCCGCGATGATCCCACCTGCACCGGTTGCATTGCCTCCAGCGCCAGGGAAGCCTGTGGGCCGGCCGTTTCCGCCCGGCCCGGCCTGGGTGCTGCCGCCGGCGCCCGGGGCAGTCGTGTTGCCATTCGAGGGCGGTTGCGCGCCGCCGGACGACGAGTTGAACCGTGGCAGGCCACCACCGCCAGTGCTGTTCGGGGCGGTGCCATTACCGCCGGCGCCGCCGTTCCCAAAGAAGTTGCCGGGGAATCCGCCACCGGTACCACCGCGGCCGTTGGGGGCGGTGCCGTTGCTGCCGCCGCCATTGCCCGTCCCACCATTGCCGAAGAAGTTCCCGGGGAATCCGCCGCCGTTGCCCCCATTCGGTCGAATGAAGTTGCGCCCGCCCCCGGGGAAACCGCCACGGTTGCCGCCACCGCCGGGCCGGTTGTTTTCGCCCTCAACACGGCCGAAACCGTTGTAATCGAAGGCGAGGTTGCTCACTGTGTTGTTCGTACTGCCGCCGATGTACGGGCGGCTCGACGCCGGCAACGCGTCGACGATGACCATCCACGAGAACGACACGATGAACGTGGCGGCTGCGAGCACAGCCAGCCGCCCGAGGATGCGCCGGATGGCGGGGCGGCGCCAGCTGTCACCATCGCCGATAACGAGGGCGAGGGCGAGTGCGGGGCCGGGAATCCATGCAGCGAGCATCTTCGTGTTGAACGCGACGCCGACGAGCACTCCGGCCAAGATCGTCCAGGCCCACCATCGGCGGCTTTCGAGCGAGCGGAGCACCGCCGCGGCGGCGCCGACCAGGGCCAGGATGTAGAACGGCTCCGGGAGGTTCAGGCGATCAACCGCCACGGAGATGGGAGTGAGGATGAGCGCGATGGCAGCGATCGTGGCCGCGAACGCGCCGAAGTAGCGGCGCACAATCCACCAGATGAGGCCGACAGTCAGCGCTCCCGCGATGGCGCTCGGCGCGAGGATAGTCCAGCTTGAATAGCCAAAGATGCGCGCCGCGAGGCCGCCGAACCACAGGAACACGGGTGGCTTGTCGACGGTGATGAACCCACCCGGGTCAAACGAGCCAAAGAACCAGTTCTTCCATGAAAAGGTGGCCGAGCGCACCGCAGCGGCATAAAAGGTATTCCCGTAGCCGTTTCCCGAGAGCTGCCACAGGTTGATGACAGCCGCGAGCCCGACCACGGCCGCGAGTGCGGCGCGTGGCGTCCAACGGGAGGCCCGGATGGCCGCTGCAATCTCTCTCGCTCGCTCCGCAGCGAAGGGGCTGCCGACGGCTCCTGATGGATGGGGGATATCAGTCATGGGTGGTGCGCCTGCCGTTCGAGTGGATGCGGTGACGCGCCACGGCCTGTGAAGACCCAGCGCGACATGAGGACGTAGCGGACGAGCGTGGCGGCGAAGCCAGTGACAACGCCGATAGCTGTTTCGATGCTCACTGTGTGCGGCTTGAGGATAGCCAGCGCCAGGGCAAAGAGAGCGGAAGAAGCGCCAAGGCCCACGAGATAGGCGACGAGGTAGAGGGCCGCCTCTCGGGTAAGGGTCCCGCGCACCGCCCGAAACGTGATGCTCCGGTTGGCCACGAAGTTCACCGTCATGGTGGGGATAAGCGCGAGTACGTTGGCCGCTAATGGGCCACAGATATGCCTGAACATGGCGTAGAGTGCCGCATACATGACCGTACAGAGGGCCCCGATGAGTCCAAAGCTCACCAGCCGTGCGGTCGTGTGATTCCCTGCGAGATAAGCAGGGCTCAGATTTGCCATCCGCTCGAATCCCGGGATGACGCGAGACAGGCGCGTGCAGGATCGCAGGCGGGCGGTACGTTCCATCGGCTGCATGGTCGTCCTGAGGTGTGTGGTATATGTGAGAGGAACATGAGAAAACCCTCATGACGGCCCAGAGCGGATATGGTCTGATATGTGCATGCATATCCTGCTCGTCGAAGATGAGCGGCGGCTTGGCACAGCGGTGCGACGTGTCCTCCGTGAAGAGGGTCATGTCGTCGACCTTGTCGAGGACGGCGGCGACGCCCTCATGCAGGCACGCACCGCCGACTACGATGTCATCCTGCTCGACGTGATGTTGCCAACAATGGATGGCTACGAAATTGCACGAAGGCTCCGCAGCGACGGAGACACGACGCCGATCCTGATGCTCACGGCACGGGATGCAGTGGATGACCGAGTGCGCGGGCTTGATGCGGGAGCTGATGACTACCTCGTGAAGCCGTTCGCACTGGCCGAACTCCTCGCGCGTGTGCGAGCCCTGGGCCGCCGGGCGAATATGTCTGCTGACGATGGGAGCACGCTCGTCGTCGGCGACCTCGAACTGAACGTGAAGACGCGACAGGCGAGCCAGAGGCCCCCACCTGTTGCCAGCACGAGCCCGGCGATGCCGCCGATGAG
>JAFKFP010000061.1 GCA_017308185.1 bacterium
GCGCCCGCACGTTCCCACCAGCGCCTGCAGGCTTCCGCCACCGCCCCGTCACACTCGCCGATTACCCGGACCTCGCGCTCGCGCTCCGCGAGCTTGCCGCCGAGCCGCTGGCGCCACCAGTGCAGGCCGCACCGCCACCGCCGGTACACCCCGACCGACCCGCTGCGGACCGCCGTCAGCCATCCGTGAGCACACGCTCCGCGCGGCGGAGGCGTCACCACCGCGCCGCGTGACCGGGCCCGCTCACGCTATACTTCCCACATGGCCATCTACGAGTACTACTGCACAACCTGCAAAGAAAAGTTCGACAAGCGACGCCCAATGTCCGAGGCGGCAGCGGCTGTTACCTGTGCGAGCGGTCACCGCGCCGAGCGCACCATCACCGCCTTCGCCGTCGCCCGCGGAGGAGCAGATGCCGGAGAGTTCAGCATGCCCGCCGGTGGAGGCTGCGCATGTGGCGGCAACTGCGGTTGCGGCAGTCTGAACTGACGAACGGCTAGCGCGTCGGCCGCGCCGATTCTGGCTCGCGAGCCTGCGGTGTTTCACGCCCAAGCCGAATGTTCGTCCCTGCCTTCGCTTGCCGCGCGAACACGAGGTACGCTGCCGCCACAATCACCACCAGCGCCGCCTCACCCAGCGTAAGAGCGCCAACTATCGTCGTGGCCTCACGCCAGAACGGCTCCGGGAACATCTGGATAAGGTGGTCCGTCGCCGGGTTGAGCTCCCAGAGGTTATTCCGGAACGCGATCTCGTGGAACCGCGTCCACGCCGCATCGAACCCCACGAGCGCGAACCCGCCAATCACCCCCACGACAACCAACCCAAGCGCAATCCCTCCCAACGACTGCCACGCAAGCGCCCGTAACGACCGCTCCCGCGCCCACAGTACGACCAGCGCGATGTACCCGATCACGATCACGAGCGACAGCGTGTTGAGGTGGAAAACGAGCTGCATCAGTGACTTCACGTCGTGCATGTGCTCGGTCTCTCGCTGGTTGAAAAGCGATTGCTCGTTCCCGTTCATCGTCACCAGCACACGAAGCTGGTCGTCGCTGTTATGGAAATAATTGACGATCTGCTGCGCCGCCGCGTCCAGCTGCGGCATCGAAACCCCCGTCGCCTGGTCGGCGTCGAACTCACGGAAGCCATGCTTGTAGTACGACACGTCGCTCACGAGAAAGCGGATGTTCGACGTTATGAGGAGGACCGGCAACGCGACGATGTAGCAGGCGGCCGCCAGCCGTGCGAGAACCTTCATACCGGGTGCGAGCGTCCTACCATCTGCCCTGCTGGCATGGTGCGGCGGCCCCGCGGGGGTGTCAAACGCACGGTTCATGACACTGGTGCCAGCGCGACAGCCCGCTGCTGAGAGTTCAACGACACAAGCCCACAGCCCCCACATTCGGTAAGCTCGGATTACACCGCGAGACAAACACGTCGCACCACCGTCTACCTGGAGGATCCCTTGACCACCGCTGCCCCCGAAGCGCCCGCGCCAACCCTTGATTTCGTCTTCCACCCTCGCTCCATCGCCATCGCCGGCGTCTCGGCCAAAGAAGGTATGGCGTTCGGCGGCAGCGGCTTTGTCTCATCGCTCCAGGAGATCGGCTTCCCGGGCCCTATCTTCCTCATCCATCCCACAGCCCCGGCAATTCGCGGTATCAAGTGCTACCCGAGCCTCCTCGATATTCCCGATGACGTCGATTACGTCATCTCATCGGTAAACGCACGCCACGTGCCCCAACTGCTCGAAGACTGCATCGCCCGCAACGTCAAGGTCCTCCACCTCTTCACCGCCGGCTTCACCGAAACCGGCGACATCGAGCGCGCCAAGATGGAACAGGCTGTCGTCGCGCGGGCGCGCGAGGCGGGTATCCGGCTCATCGGACCGAACTGCATGGGCCTCTACGTCCCCGAGTCCCGGCTGGCCATGATGAACGGCCAGATCCCCGAACCCGGCCCGGTCGGCATGGTCTCCCAGTCCGGCATGAACGCGGGCGAATTCGTCCGCTACGCGCTTCCCCGCGGCCTGCGCTTCTCAAAGGTCATCAGCTTCGGCAACGGCGCCGACCTCAAGGCAGCCGACTTCTTCGATTACCTCGCCGATGACCCCGGGACCGAGATCATCGCGGCCTATCTCGAGGGTATCCAGGATGGGCCGCGTCTCTCGCAGGCGATCCGCCGCGCCGGCGCCGTCAAACCACTCGCCATCCTCAAGAGCGGCCGCACGGAGGCCGGCTCGCGGGCAGCGAACTCCCACACCGCGTCGCTGGCCGGTTCCCTCCAGGTCTTCGACGGCCTCTGCCGCCAGGCCGGCGCCATCCGCGTCGAGAGCCTCGAAGCACTTATCGATGTGACCGTCGCTTTCCGCTTCGTGAAGCGCCTCGCCGGTCCGAATATTGTGGTCGTCGGCGGTGGCGGCGGCGCCAGTGTGCTGGCTGCCGATGATCTCGCCGCTGCCGGCCTCAGCGTCCCGCCGCTCCTCCCCGAAACCCAGGCCGAACTCGCGCGCGTCACCCATGAGGCCGGCACCAGCATCCGCAATCCCATAGACACCACCAGCCTCTGGGAGGAGAAGGGCTTCGCCTCCACACTCATGCCCGCCGCCACCGCACCGAACATCGATGCCGTGCTCTACCACACTGGCTTCGGCGGCGGCATGAGCCGCCGCGGCGACGTGCGCAGCCGATTGCGCTCGCAGGCCGAAGAACTCGCCCAGGTCCAGGCGAAGAGCGGCAAGCCAGTCGTCATCGCCATCCGCCCGTCGAGCGACGCGGAAGGCTTCGACCACACCCAGGAGTTCGAGGACCTCTGCTGGCGCAACGACCTCGCGGTCTTCCCAGGCATCAAGCAGGCTGGCGACGCGCTGGGACGCCTCATTCAGTGGCAGCGCATGCACAACCTGTGACGGCTCCCGTCGTGATCGCTCACGGCCCTACCGCCGGCCGAACTGCCTCTCGATGAGTTCCGTGCCCATGTGTACCAGGGTCGGCCGTCCGTGGGGGCACGTCCGCGGCGACTCGGTCCGTTCGAGATCGTCCGCCAACCGTCGCAGTTCTTCTATCGTGAGTGCCATCCCCGCACGCACGCTGCTGTGGCACGCAACGGTCGCCGCCGCCCGTTCGAACAGGTCAGTCACCCGCCGCTCACCCGCCAGCTTATCGAGCACACCACAGATTGCGCCTGCCACGTCAGCCCCCGCGATTCCGGCTGGCACAGCCCGTACCAGGTAGCTTCGGTCGCCGAACGGCTCGACATCCAGCCCAAGCTCCGCGAGGTGCTCACGGTGCTCTTCGAGCGTCGCCGCCTGGTGCACGTCGAGTTCGAGCATGGCCGGCTCAAGCAGCGGCTGCCTCGCCGCCGGGCGTGCGAGTGCGCGGCTCGCCACGATCCGGTCGTACACCACCCGTTCGTGCGCGGCGTGCTGGTCGATCAGGTACATGCCATCCGGACCCTCAGCCACCACATACGTCGCCGCCAGTTGCCCCACCACTCTGAGGAGAGGCAGCATCTCGCGATGCGTCGGCACAGAGCCGCTGGGCAGAGTTCGCGAGACGGCCGGACCGGGCGAGCGTACGAGTTCAAGACGCGCCTGGAGGGGCTCCGGCGGCAGCAGGGCGGACGACAGCGACGGCCTCTCCGCTTCAGCCGCGTGGTCATCACCGCTGATCGATCCCGTTTGCCACCCCACCGGCCGCGACTGCTCCAGCGCTGCCGCCACCGCATGCCGCACTGCCCGCGCCACCGCACGCTCATCTCGAAAACGCACCTCCGCCTTCGCTGGATGCACATTCACATCCACGTCTTCCTCGGGGAGCGTGATGGCAAGCGCCGCAAGCGGATGGCGCCCCACCGGCAGCTGCGATTGATACGCATCCACCACGGCAAAGGTGAGCGCTCTGCTCTGCACCCACCGCCCGTTCACAAACACCGAGATCGCCGCACGGTTGCCCCGGTGCAGCGAGGGCGGGCCCGCCAGCCCGGTTACCTGCACGTCACCCTCGGCGTGCGACACGTCCAGCATCGCTGCCGCGCGCTCGGCGCCATGGATCGATGCGAAAGCGTGCCGAAGTTCATCATCGCCAGGCGTCGAAAGCACGCGCCGGCCATTCTGCGTCAGGTGGAATGCGATCCCCGGGTATGCCAGCGCATAGTGCGAGACCAGCACGCTCACCTGTCTCCCCTCCGCCTGCGCCGAGTGCAGGAACTTCCGCCGCGCCGGGAGCCGCGAGAACAGGTCACGCACACCAAACGACGTGCCGACCGGCGCCGGCCGTGCAGTCCTCCGGACGACCTCTACATTCACCAGCACGGCATGGACGCCGACGGGCTGGCCCTTCGCACGCGTAAGCAGTTCGATGTCGCCGGCAGCCGCGATCGATGGCAGCGCTTCGCCACGGAAACCGAGGGTGTGCACATGCCCGAGGTCATCAAGCCGCGTGATCTTGCTCGTGGCATGCCGCTCGAACGCGAGTTCGACCTGCTCCGGCGGGATCCCGGCGCCATCATCGGTCACCCGGATGAGCGACAGCCCGCCATCGTTTATCTCGATGTCGATTCGCGTGGCGCCCGCGTCGATCGCGTTGTCCAGGAGTTCCCGCACCACGGAGATCGGGCGCTCCACCACCTCGCCGGCCGCTATCTGCCCGGCGACATCCGCCGGAAGCACCCTGATCATGCTTTTCACGGCACGCGCCCATCCCGCGTCATAGCACGCAACTCGTACAGCCGCTGAATCGCCTCAATCGGCGTCATCCCGTCGATGTCTAGCGCCGCGACCTCCGCCTCTACCCGCGACGGTTCCCCGAAGAGGAACGGCTGCATGCCGCCGCTTTGCGAATCGCCGTGCCCTGCCCGCCTTCGCATTGCCGTGTCACCCTCCAACTCGCCGAGAAGCTGTTCGGCCCGTGTGACCACTGCCGCTGGCAGCCCCGCGAGCCGGGCCACGTGGATACCGTACGAGCGGTCGCTCGCCCCCGGCACGATGCGGTGCTCGAACACCACCTCCCCATCCTGTTCACGCACCGCCACATGCGCGTTCCGCACACGCGGCAACACATCCGCGAGCGCAGTCAGTTCGTGATAATGCGTCGCGAAGAGCGTGCGTGCCGCCACATCCCGGCGGTTGTGCAGGAACTCAACCACCGCCCGTGCGATGGCCATCCCGTCGAACGTGCTCGTACCACGGCCGACCTCATCGAGAATGACCAGTGAGTCGGGTGTCGCCTGGTGCAAGATCTGTGCCGTCTCCACCATCTCTACCATGAACGTTGACTGCCCCGCCGCGAGGTCGTCCTGCGCCCCGATCCGTGTGAATATCCGGTCGAACAGCGGCAACTCCGCGGCCTCGGCTGGTACAAACGAACCCGCCTGCGCCATCAACGCAATCAGCGCCACCTGCCGCAGATACGTGGACTTGCCGCTCATGTTAGGCCCCGTGAGGATGAGCACCTGGCAGTCGCCATCAAGCAGGCAGTCATTCGGGACAAAATGGCCCGGCCCGAGCGCCGCCTCCACGACCGCATGTCGGCCGCCGGTAATACAGAGCCGGTCCGAGCCCATCGTTGGGCGCACGAAGCTGCCATCGCTCGCCACTTCGCCCAATGCCAACACCAGGTCGATGACCGCCACGGCGTCGGCCACCGCCTGGATGCCCGCAAGGCCGAGGGCCAGCGTTTCAATCAACTGCGCGAACGCCTGCCGCTCCAGTTCGACAAGGCGGTCGCGGGCCCCTGTGAGCCGCGATTCGTGCTCCTTCAACTCCTCCGTCACGTACCGCTCGGCCCCGACAAGCGTCTGGCGGCGCTGGTAGTGTTCGGGCGCCGCAGAAGCGTTCGCCGCCGAGATTTCGATGTAATACCCGAACACCCGGTTGTGCCCGACCTTGAGCGACTTGATCCCGGTGCGCTCCCGTTCAATCCGCTCGAGCGCCAGCAGGTAGCCTCGTGCATCGCGCGTCATCGAACGGAGCGAATCGATCTCAGGGCTGAAGCCCGCGCGAATCACCCCACCTTCGTCGAAACCCGCGGGAGGGTCGTCATCGAGCGCCGCATCAAGCGCCAGCAACTCGTCCGCGGCGCCAGCGAGCTGACGGTGCGCCGTCAACATCAGTTCGGGCAGATCGAGCCGGCCCAGCATCGCGCCAAGGTCCAAGCACGTTCGCAAGGCGTTTCGCAGCGCCGCAAGCTCTCTCGGGCCCGCCGACCGCGCCCCGACCCTGCCGCCAAGCCGTCCAATGTCGGCCATGCTCTGCAGCACCGCCTGGCATTGCTCGCGTTCGATCGGATGTGCCATCGCCCAACCGACTGCATCGTGGCGTTGCGTAATCTCTGCGATGTCCCGCGACGGGTGAGTCAGCCACCGGCGCAGCATCCGTGCCCCCATCGCCGAACGGCTTCGATTCAGCACACGAAACAGCGACGTCTCGCGTTGTGGATGCGGCAGGACATCGAGGTTCCGCAACGTCCGCTCGTCCACCGTTAGTGTCGCGGCCGGCACAAGGTGCCGGATACGCTGGAGCGCTCCAAGCGCCGCCGGATACGTCTCGCGCAGGTAGCCGACGATGTGGGCGAGTGCCGCCGCCTCCGCTTCCGTGTCCACCAGCGCAGCCCGCGATTGCTCACCGAACTGGCGTGCGAGTTCGCTCTCAACCACCGGGCCCGAGAGCAACGCTCTCCGCGTTGTTGTCCCGCCAAACGCCGCAGGCGCCGCCTCCGCGTCCTCCACTAGCAGTTCGGCCGGCGCGCTCCGCAGCAACTCCGAAAGCGCTTCGCCACCCGAAGCCATCTGCACTTCGCCGGTCGTAATATCCGCCAACGCAAGCCCCGGCTGACCCCGCCGCTCCACGAATGCCGCGAGATAGTTCGGCACGTCCGATGAAAGCGATGTGTCCGCCGTGACCGTCCCCGAGGTCACGACGCGTACGACGTCGCGAGGCACCAGGCCCTTCACGTCCGCGGGGTCCGCCATCTGCTCGCAAATCGCCACCCGGTAACCGCGCTTCACGAGCTTCGCAACATGCCCATCGATGCTGTGATGCGGCACGCCCGCCAGGGGCACCCGCAACGCCTTGCCCATCGGCTTCGAGGTCAGCGTGATGTGCAGCTCCCCCGCCACCAGCTTCGCGTCATCATCGAACGTCTCGTAGAAATCGCCCAGCCGGAAGAAGAGGATTGTGTCCGGATAACGCGCTTTCAGGTCCAGGTATTGCTGGCGAATGGGCGTGGACACGCGGCGTAGCTCCCCATCGGCTGAGTCTCCTGCCATTCTAGCGGAGCCGAACGCATGTGCTCACTCCTGGCGCAGCGCCCGCTCCTCGAATCGCCCTTCCGCCTGCCACATCAACCACCACTCGCGGCGCGCCTCCATACGGATAAACCATTCGCCTCGTCGCAACACGCGCGCCACCTGGCTGAAGCCTGCATGTTCAAAGCACGCGATCGCCCGCACGTTCCAGGCCAGGGTGTGAAGCACCACGCGGTGAAAGGGCCGTTCTCTCCAGAGAAAATCAAGAAACGCCACCGTTGCTTCAGTGCCGAGCCCCCTATCCTGGTGCTCTGGAGAGCAGATGCCGATCCCGAACTCGGCCTCACCACCCACGGAATCCGCGTTGTAGTACATCACATTTCCAATGTGCCGCCCTTCGGCGTCATCCACCGAAAACGCCTCGCGGCCGACGACGCCATACCGCCGTTGATGCTCGAACGAAACGAAGAACGCCTCGAACGGGTCTGTCAGCGGCGCGTTTCCATCGAAGCGCGCAATTTCAGGGTCTGTACGCCACGCATAATCGTCCCGCGCGTCGCTCTCTCGCTTGTAGCGGATGGTGAAACGCGCGCGGCGCACAATCGAGTCATCCACCGCTGGCCGCGCCTGGTCCGCCTGGCTCATAGCTCGACCCCGAGCAGCCTTGCCGCATCCGCGACCACCTCGCGCTGGTTCGAGAACTGCACCATCTGGTGCGCCTCAGCAATCGGCACCCACCGCACCTCATCGAATTCGTGGTCATGATCAGCCGTGTTGCCACCCACGGCCTCCATCAGCCAGTGATACACCCTCTTGTGATACCGCACGCCATCGAAGGTGAACCAATACTGGATCGTCCGCAGCGGCTCTCCGAGGCGCGCGACGAGGCCCGTCTCTTCGCGCACTTCGCGCAGTGCCGTCTCCTCATGCGATTCCCCGGGGTCCGGCGTGCCTTTCGGCAGCATCCATGTTCCGTCCGCAGTGCGCCCGCACAACGCAATCTCCACCCGTCCCCTGGCATCGCGGCGCCAGACGACGCCTCCCGCCGAGACTGCATCGCGCACTGGCAACCGCGGCATCAGTCATCGTCCTCGTCATCTTCGTCGCCGCCGTCTTCGAGTGCCGCAATTTCGCGTGCCATGGCTGTCGCTTCGTTGAGTGTCGCTTCCAGCCCTTCTGGCACGTGCGGCGCAAACGCGCGCAACTCCTCAAGGGCAGCTGAACCGCCGATTTCACCGAGTGCTTCAATTGCTGCCGCCACCACGCTTGGGTCATCATCCGCGAGCAGATGCGAGATCGGCTCGACTGCATCTGCCGAACCGATCGCTCCTGCCGCTACAGCAGCCTCATAGCGGAACTCCTGGTCATCGGACTCGGCCTGTTCGTACACGTACTCGAGCCACCGCTCGTCGCAACTGTCAGCCATCGCCCGCAGAGCGGCGAGGCGCATATCGCGCACATCGCTCGCGTATGCGAGCTCAATTTTTGTGGGGAGCCAACCCGCACTGCGGGGACCGAGCGCTTCCAGGGAGAGCGCCCGCACGAGGACATCCTCCTCGGCGTCTTCGAGACGCCGCCGCAGCGCCGCCACGATGGCCTCACCCTGCCCCGCGTGGAACTGGTCGAACTCGTGCGCCATGACGAACTGGCGCAGCGCGGCCGCAACGCCAGCACGCACCCGTTCGTCAGGGTCGTTGTCGAGCATTTCGCACAGGCGCGCGCCAATCCCTCGGTCAGTCGAGTCACCGACCGCCTCCAGGGCGCTCAACCGCGCATTCGCCTCGCTATCATCGAGCCCGATGCGTGCGAGGCTCGAGAATTCGAGGCCAACGCGTTCCTCGGCAAGGTCCGCAGCGTGCGACAACACCGCTTCGCGCAGCTCCGGCGAAATCTGGGGCCATGCATTGCGGACCTCAACGGCCTCGGCATCGGTGAGATCAGAAAGGGCGCCGTAGTCGCGGTCTTCGATGTCTTGTCCGCTGGTCAGCTGCGAAATCACGCTGCCGAGCGGAGCAGGTGCCTGGTTATCTTCCACTGCCTCAGTCTAGCACCAGGTCCTGGACTCACTCAGCACGAGGCTCCCGGCTCAGGAGTGCCATAATCGCGGTTCCCACCGTCGACCGCCCTTCAATCACGGCCACCACTTCCGCGCATATCGGCATTTCCACGTGCGCGGTCTGGGCAAGTTCCAGCGCCGCCCGCGCCGTAGCCGCACCTTCGACGGCTTCGCCAATGGAGCTTCGCGCGGCGTCAGCGGAAAGACCCGTTGCAAGGAGCTCGCCGAAGCGGCGGTTGCGGCTCAACGGCGAAAAGCACGTCGCCGCAAGATCGCCAATGCCGGCCAGGCCCCGGAACGTTTCCGGCGCCGCCCCCAGCGCCAACCCCAGCCGCGTCATCTCCGCCAGGCCGCGCGTCATCAGGGCAGCAACCGTATTCGCGCCATATCCCAGCCCCCACGCGACGCCCGCCGCAATCGCTATCACGTTCTTCAGCGCGCCCGCCATCTCGACGCCCACAACATCCGCCGTGGTGTAACACCGGAACACCGGGCCGTTCAGCGCCGCCTGCCACATGCCCGCCACCTCTTGCGACGCCGCAGCAATCACCGCCGCTCCCGGCTGCCCGGCGACGATTTCGGCCGATAGGTTCGGACCCGATAGCGCCGCAACCGGCGGTCCCTCCCAGCACTGCGCGATCACCTCCGTCATCCGCAGGTGGGTGCCTGCTTCGATGCCTTTCGAAGCCGAGATCACGGGCGCGGACCCGGCGCCGATCACCGAAAGCGTCCGGCGCACCCATTGGGCTGGCGTCGCCACTACTACGCCATCCATGTCCGCAAGATTCGCCTCCGCACGAAAGCTGATCTCCGGCGGCATACGAAGTGCCGGCAACCTGGCCAGTCCGCGTTGTACTTCAAGCGCGGCGGCCTCCTCCGGTGTGCGCGTCAGGACGGACACCACGTGGCCATTTTCGTGCAGCATCCACGCGAGCGTGAGCCCCCACGACGTCGCCCCCACGACACAGAAGGTGGCCATTCAGCCAGTCGCCGGCCGGTCGCCGCCCTGGCCAAAGCGCGGCTCTGTGCCTGCCAGCAAGCGGCGGATATTGGGCACGTGCTGGTACTCGATGAGGATCGTCGCAAACACCGCGAAGAACGCGAACGCCGCAGGCTCCCATCCTGCTATGGCGGCCGCCACCACGATCGCCGCCGCTATCGGCGTTCCAACCACCGACATCAGCGAGACGTATCGCGTCGGCACAACGAGCAACAGAGCGATCACCGGGAAGATCAGCGCGATCAGTGGCGTCAGCCCCAGCACGCCACCGTAGGCAGTTGCTACCCCTCTGCCGCCGCGGAAACCAGCAAAAATCGGCCAATTGTGACCCACAATTGCAGCGCCGGCGCCGCACGCCGCGACCCAATCGTCGTGAAACACAAAACGCCCGATGATTGCCGGTGCGACGCCCTTGGCGACGTCCATGATGAGCACCAGCGCCGCCGCTGACTTGCCCGCGGTCCGCAGCACGTTCGTCGTGCCCGTCTTCCCGCTGCCCGACGCTCGAATGTCCCGGTGCAGCCAGATGTACCCCACGACAAGCCCCACCGGGATAGACCCCAGCACATACCCAATGGCCACGTTCGCGATGAGCTGTCCAATCACCGCCCCGCATCATCCTCGCTGCGCGCCCGAAACACCAGCCGGATCGCCGTGCCTTCGAAGTCGTATGCCTCGCGCAATGCCCGTTCGAGGTAGCGCCGGTAGCTGAAATGCACCAGTTCCGGGTCGTTCACGAACAGGATGAACGTTGGCGGGTCGATCGACGCCTGCGTGGCGTAAAACAGCTTGAACCGCTTGTTGCGGACCAGCGGTGGCATGTGGGTGCGCACCGCGCGCGCCAAAACACTGTTGAGCTCGCCCGTCGGGATGCGCCGCCGCCGGGCTTCTCTCGCCATCACCGCCATCTCAAGCAGGTTCTCCAGCCCCTTCCCTTCCAGTGCCGAAATGAAGCTCACCATCGCCCACGGGACAAACTGCATGCGGCTCCGCATCTGCCGCTCCGACCATCCCCGCCGCTCCTCCGCGTCTTCCCACAGATCGATCTTGTTCACCGCAATCACCAGCCCGCGCGAGGCTTTCAACGCGATACCCGCAATGTGCGTGTCCTGCGAGGTCACTCCTGCCTCTCCATCGATCACGAGCACGGCAACGTGGCAGCGGTCGACAGCATCCGTGCTCCGCATCACCGAATGGCGCTCCACGCCCACGCCCTGCTTGCCCGGCCGCCGGATGCCGGCCGTATCGATGAGCAGAAATTTCCCCTCCGGCGTGTCGATCTCGGTGTCGACAGCATCGCGCGTGGTCCCGGCAACGTCGCTCACGATCACGCGCGACTCCCCGAGAATCGCATTCACAAGCTGCGACTTCCCCACATTTGGCCGTCCGATAATAGCGAGCCGCACCCGGTCGCTCTCGACGATGGCCCCCGCCTCCGGCAGTCGCGCCGCTACCTCGTCGAGCATGATGCCCACGTTCACATCGTGAAGCGCGCTAATCGGCAACGGCTCTCCCATGCCCAGCGCCGCCGCCTCAGCCATCCCGGCCACTTCCCGGCTCTCGTTGTCCGCTTTCGTCGCCACAAGGATCGTCGGCCGCTTGGCGCGACGCACCACGTCCGCCATGTCGTAGTCACTCGCCGTCAGCCCGTCTCGTGCATCGATGCAGAACAGCACCACTGCCGCACCCTCAATCGCCGCCTGGATCTGACCCACGATCAGGGGCGCATACACGTTCTCTACGTCGGTTTCGAACCCCCCTGTGTCGATCAGCCGGAATCGGCGGTCGAGCCACTCCACATCCGCCTCCACGCGGTCGCGGGTCGTACCAGGCTCGTCCTCAACAATCGCCAGCCGCCGCCCCAGGATGCGGTTGAACAACGATGACTTCCCTACGTTCGGGCGCCCAACGATAACCACCCGCGGCAGCACGTCGCTCGCCGTCATGACGTCGCCACCAGCGTGATGCTCACCGGGTCCGGCTGGACGACCGTTAGCCCCGCGGGCACCGAAACAGTCACAGGATAGCTGGCCGTACCCTCCTTCGCTCCCGAGAGCGAGACCGAGGCCTTTATGTCGCTCACCTTCAACGAGTTCAATTGATCGAGCGGCCCATAGACAGCTACTTGCACACTCACACGCGTCGAGGATGCCAGCGCCAACCCACTGGGCGGAGTCCCGATTTGCGGCCCGACGACAAATGTGACCGCCCCGCACGGCGCCGCCGTGGTCCCATCGATGCCACATTCGATCGGCTTTATGTCGACCGTGACATTAACGGTCTGATGGTCAACCGAAATGTTCTGCTGCGTGATGACTTTTCGTATCGCGTTCACGTTCGTCGTCGCCCCGCTGATGTCCAGCCGTTCGAGGCCGACACTCTTGGTCTTGTCGATGTCATCGGGCAACCCCGTGATGGTCAGGGTCGGCGGGTCAATAAGCACGCTCGTAATCCGGTAGCCCGGCGCGGGCTGACCGGTGACGTTCGGTACGGGGCTAAATGTCTGCTGCTCGAACTGCTGCGTAATCGCGAAGGTCACCTTCGCGCGTGTCGCCGAAAGGTTCACCGTGACAGGCGTGCCGTTAGCCGTCCGCGCCACCAGCGCACCCTCAATCGGTGAACTGCTGCGCACCTGGCTCATGTCAACATCGAGGTCCACCGTGTTCACGCTCTCCACAAGGTTCGGCAGCCCGCTTACCGTAACCGTCGACGGGTCGACCACCGGCGGCGATTTCCCTTCGGCAAAGTTCGGCGGCAGACTCCCCAGTTGGCGGACATTCACATTCATCGTCTTGACTGCTGCCTTGACGATCGTCACCGTCACGTTCGGCGGCGTGACACCCATCACTCGCACCCCGCTGCGGTTCGACCTCACGTCGACCCGCACCGAAACCGGCGACCCCAATCGCTCGTCTTTCACATCAATCGTCGCCTCAAAGTCTCCGGGCGAGAGATCAGGGAGGACTTCTTTGCGCGCTTCTACGCGCACTCGCACGGGATCCGGGGCAGCAACCACATAGCCAGTCGGGACATTGAGCGGCTGAACCGTAATCGCAGGTGCATCGGCCTCCGGAGGTACGAACCCCGTAACGCGCGGGTTCTCCACATCCTGGATCACGAACCAGAGTGCGAACGCGGCTACGAGACTGAACGTCGCCAGCATCCAGTGCTGCCCGAGGCCGCGTCCGCCCGCCAACACCAACTGCGGCACGGCCCGCAAATCCCAACGACGCCCACCGTTCCCGCCGTTGAACCTCATACACGCACCCCCATCCGGCCATCGCGGTCTCGATCCAACGCAGGCTCTCGTTCGAGCAGTGCTTCTAGCACCGCCCGGAGGCGTCGTTCGTCAGCCACATGCGTGAGCCGGCCATGCAGCGCAACGCTTATATCGCCCGTCTCTTCCGATACCACCACCGAAAGCGCGTCGGTCTGCTCGGTCACGCCGATGGCAGCCCGGTGCCGCGTGCCCAGGTTCCGTTCGCCGTCCGGAAGCACCGTCGCAAGCGGCAGGATGCACCCCGCCGCCACCACACGTTCGTCGTGCAGCACCACTGCCATATCGTGCAGCGGAGAATTCGGGAAGAAGATTCCGGCGAGTAACTCTGGCGAGGCCTTCGCGTCCACCGGCACGCCGGTCTCGATGATTTCTTGCAGCCCGGTTTCCCGCTCAATCACGAACAAACCCCCATGCCGATCCGCCGACATCCGCGCCGCGGCACGGACCACGGCATCAATCGTCTCGTCGTACTTCGGCCGGTTGAGCCAGCCCTGCGTGCCCGTTCGGCCAAGCCGGTCCAGCGCCCGCCGAATCTCCGGCTGAAAGACGACCGCCGCGCCAATCAGCAACGCAGTGAACGAATGGTCCACAAGGAAGTTGATTACCTGCAGGTTGAACACGCGCCCCAGCACAACGAACACCAGGAACAATGCCAGCGCACCGCGCAACCGAGGATCTCTCGTGCGTGGCTTATGTCAGGCATGCGTCAGTTCGGTGGCGATGGGCTGCCGCCCACATGATACAGCCCCGCAACACCGTTCCGGGTTTAGAACCCTCCAACATCGGCCGCCCCGAGCAGAAACGCCACAACCGCCGCCTCCGCCCATATGCGATTCTCCGCCTGGTCGAAGATGATCGACTGCGCGCTTTCGATCACCTCGTCGGTAATTTCGTCCCCCCGGTGCGCCGGCAGGTCGTGCATCACAAGCGCTCCTGCCGCCGCCTGCTGCATCAGCGCGGCGTTCACCTGGTACCCCACGAAATCGATGCGCCGGCGCTCTGACTCTCGCTCCTGGCCCATCGAAGTCCACACATCGGTATACACAGCCTGGGCGCCCGCCACCGCCTCCGCCGGTTCAACGACAAGCGTCAGCTTCCCGCCCGATGCCTCCGCGCGCGCGCTCGACTCGCTGATCACGTCCTCCGGAAGCATGTACCCGCGCGGCGAAGCCATCCGTACGTCCATACCGAGCGACGTCGCGGTCAGCACGAGGCTCGTCGAGACGTTGTTGCCATCGCCGATGAACGCCAGTCGCACCCCGTGCAGATCTCCCAACTTCTCCCGGAGCGTGAGCAAGTCGGCGAGCGCCTGGCACGGGTGCTCCTCCTCCGTCAGAGCGTTGATGACCGGTATGGACGAGTATTCCGCGAACTCC
>JAFKFP010000062.1 GCA_017308185.1 bacterium
GGCGGCAGCCCGCCGGAAAATTCCGGTTTTGACCATGGCGGAGGCAATGCGATGCGCCCGCCCATAAACGCTTTCTTTGCCATTTCGGTGAATAGTCCCTCAATGAGTATGGTTAATTTTCCCTGTTGCGTTGATGTCGTATTGCAGTCCGGCGCGCGTGACGTAAGGCGAACAGAAATCCCTCGGCCGACGTGTGCGGCAGGCGTGATGGAAGCTGGGGCCGATGCTGATCTATGACGAGCCGATAAATCAGGCCAAGCCTGATCGCAGGCCCGCCGCAATGCCGGGTGGCTTCAGCGTGCTCGATCTGATCCAGCTGCTGTGGCGGCGGAAGGTCGCGATCGCTTCGGCGGCGTTGATCTGCGCCTGCGCCGCCGTGGCCATCGGCAAGAGCCTGACACCGAAATACACCGCAAGCGCCCAGCTTTACGTCGATCCCCGCGAATTGCAGCTGGTCGATCGCGAACTCACGCCGCGAGCACCTGATCTCAACGGCCTCGCGATGGTGGTCGAAAGCCAGGCGCGCGTGATCACGTCGAACAATGTGCTGCTGCAGGTGATCCGCGAGACCCATCTCGAAAAGGATCCTGAATTCGGCGGCGGCGACGGCAAGAGCCTGTTCGCAACGCTGCTGGGGCTGTTCGGGATCGATCTGAAGCCCACCGCCGAGCAGCAGAGGCTCATTCAGGTCGCGGCGCTGGAAACCCTGCTCCGCCACGTCAACGTCAAGAAGACCGACAAGACCTTCATCGTCGACATCGACGTCTGGTCGACCGATCCGGCAAAGGCAGCGATGCTCTCGAACGCGATCGCCAAGGCCTATCTGGCCGAGTCCTCGCAATCGCAGGCCGCAAGGGTCCGGCGCGCCACCAACGACCTGTCGAGCCGGCTGGCGGAATTGCAGGAACGGCTTCGCAACGCCGAGAACACGCTCGCGGTCTACAAGAGCCAGAACAACTTCGTCGGCACCCAGGACACCCTGATCAGCGACCAGCAGCTCTCCGCCAGCAACCAGCGGCTCGCCGCGGCGCGGGCGCTGACGCTGGACGCGCAGGCCAAATACGACCAGATCGCAGCCAGCCGCAAGACGTCGGCGGACGCCGGCGCCATTCGTCAGCACCATTCAGGCTGCATCTATCACCGGTACAACATCGTAACACGAGGCTCTTGACAGCGAGCTTCCTTCGCCGAACACTACGCCGCGATGCGGCATACAGACGCTGGCCGTTACGACAGGCAGTCGTCCCGTCAGATATCACCCGGATCGATGCTTCTTTGACGTGAGCGTTGCATGACGATTCCAAGGCGGAGAGCACTCGACATCGCCGGAGTGGTTGCGGTCATTGGTGCGATTGCGGCTTTCGGCCTGTACAGCGCACTTGCGGGTTCGACGCAATCCCTGCTGGCTCAGACGATCCCGGGCCAATCCGTGCCGGTGACGGCCGCGGACAGCGCCGCCGTTGTCGCCCGGGAATCGCGCGACCTGGGATTCACCATCCTGACGCCGGCGTCCCTGCCTTGGGACGGACTTCGGCTTGTCTCGGTTGGCGGGGATGCGCACGCGATGCAAAGGATAACCGGGATGAGAGGCTCAAACCCGCCGGAACCAGTGTTTGCGTACATGCCCGGCGCCACCCTGAATTACGCCGGGGCAGATGGCGCGACGCTGACGATCGTTGAGATCAGCGGCGAACAATCGGGCTTGCCTCGCGCCGACGGTTCTCTCGTACTCCCCGACCCGGTCCACGACACAGAACTTTTCGAGGCGGCGGTCCGGCTGACATCAGGTCAGCGCGCACAGCAGTACACCTTCAATGCCCTCGATAGAGGCATGCGGGTGGTCGTCATCGCGTCCGGGCCCGATAAGCTCAGCCGCGCGGATGCCATCCGGGTATTCACATCGCTTCAGGCGTCAACCACTTGAGTCACCCCACCAGCCACTACACCCGCCGCCTGCGTGGGTTCGCGAGGTTTTCAACCGCTTCGAACCGGCCGGCCCGCGGAGGATGGCGAAGAGACGGTCAATGCCCCTCGTGCGCTGGCACCCCGCGAGTATGCGTTACGCCGGCGCTGGCGGCGATGCGGGCGTGGGGCTCTCTGCCTCTGCGGCCAGTTCGCGCGCGATCGCGAGGCGGCGGTCGGGACCGGTAGACGGCATGTTCACGAGCACCATAAGGAGCCCCTCGGGACTATTCACGAGGAGCGTCCGGCCGCCGAGCCACGTGGCATCGCCGGCAAACCCTTCGACCTTCGCCGCCTTCATGCCCGGGACATGCGACAGCGCTCCGAAAAGGGCGAGCGCCGGGCCAGCTGCGGGCGCTCGCGCGACGGCCACCATGTTCGTGCCATCGGAGAACGCTGCGGCGGAAGCACCCGCGCCGATCAGTCCGCCGCTCCCGCGGGAAACCTCGCTCGCATCGACCGGCTGGAGCGCGAGCCCGGTGATCGCGTTCACCCTGGCGGCATCGAGGACCACGGGCGGGACGGGCGCGGCGCTGACAACGGTGCTCGCATCGAGTGAAGGCTGGAGGCCATCGGTGGAGAGCACCGTGATGTTCGTAATGTGGTGAAGGTGCGGCGTCATGGTGACGCGGACCTTCATACCGCGGGCGAGCTGGGCCGTGCCGGCGGGCGGCCACCAGGCGTCCACCTCGCTGGCTTTGCCATCG
Organism: bacterium; assembly: GCA_017308185.1. Lineage (GTDB taxonomy): Bacteria > Chloroflexota > Dehalococcoidia > Tepidiformales > Tepidiformaceae > JAFKFP01. Next base: position 2,670 of record JAFKFP010000062.1, read on the forward strand.
TCGGCAGCGAAGCGGCCCTAGTGGGCCTTTACAATGGGCCCTTCCAGCGTGACGGTGTGCCCGAAATCGCGCGCTCCCCGGACGAGCCTGACCACGCCCGCGAGGAAGCGGATGAAGAGGTAGGCGCCCGCGATGATCACGAACAGGCCCAACCCGAGAACGATGTAGAGCTGGTTGCTCGTCCGCTGCTCGGCGGTGAGGACGTCTTTGATGATGCTGTAGGCGACGTTCGTGACCACCGGCAGCGCCACGAAGCAGAGCGCGCCCCAGAAGACCGCGCGGACGAGCCCGCCAAAGAAGACCTTCCCGGGCGATTCGCCATAGCCGAAGCGGGTGGGATATTCGACACGGATCTGGCGCCAGACGCCTGTCGCGCGGCTCCAGGCGGTTCCCGGCTCCTCGATGGCGAAGGGCAATGCGCGAACGGCGTCGTGGGCGGCTCCGAGTGCGGCCCCGTACGAGAGGTACCGCTCCCAGATGACAACGGCGGCGGGAGGAAGCTCGTCGAATCCGTGGGTATCGTGCAGGTACTGGCGCACGCCGAGCCAATGAGCGCAGGCCGTGCTGCCTTCGGGCGTTTCGCGGAGTGCCCGAAGGCTCCGAAGCCAGCCCATCACGACGGCCCAACCGACGAACGCGGCCACGAGCCAGTAGAGCGGGTTGAAGTTGTCGCTCGAACTGGAGGTCGATTTGCCGCCTCCGACGTGCGCCAGGGCGAGCGCAAGCCCGAGCGCGCCGAGCGTGACCGCGAGCAGCCCACCAAGACCCGCCCAGTCAGACGGTGACCAACGGTTGCGCGCGAGCCCAAGCCGTGTGGCATCTTTGCCCACCGCTTCAGCGAAGCGCTTCCACCACGCTTCCGCCTCTGCCTCCTCACCGAGGGTGAGCGCCTCAACCGGCGCGGAGCCGCCAGTGGCGCGGGCGCGGACGAAATCCAGCACCTGGCGTTCGTACGACGTGAGCGTGGACTCATCGGCGGGGACACGTTCGAGGTGGATGACGAAGTGTTCGCGATCGAGTTGCTGGATATCGAAGACTTTGCGGGCGGCAAGGTCGAGCATCGTGGCGGCCATCGCGATGCGGGTGGGCTTCCAGCGGTTCGCAAGCAGGTTCACCACGGCTGGCGGTTCGTCACGCAGGTCGTTCGTCGGCGGGTCTGCATCAGGCAGCCTGGGGAACGTCGCAAAGTAGCGTTGAGCAAAGACGAGCAGCCACACGATCACCAGGACGGCAGCGGCCACAAGCAGCGACAGGGAGGCGCCGTGGAAGCCAGTGTAGGAGGCATCGGGGTTGTACATGACGAAGAGCATGACGGGCTCGGCGGGCGTTCTTGCAGGGAAGTATAGGACACGGGCGCAAGCGGATACGCATCACATCGCACGACTGGGCTGACCCGCAGTACCGCGCGCCGCCGCCGCTATGTGCGATCCCGGCGGTCCTACCCTGGCGCGGGCACGACCGCCGCGATGGACGGCGACAGGGCCCACTGGCTGCGGAGCGATTCGAAGGCCGCGTAACCTGCGGCCATCGCGGGCTCGAGGGCGGCTCCCGCCGGGCGCTGTTCCGCGCGAATCATGAGGTTACGGAGCGTGTGCTCCGGTGACGTGAATTCGAGCATCTCGGCGCGGTAGCCACGCGCTTCGAGCGCCGCCGCGCGAAGGCCATCAGTGACGAGTTCGGCGAAGCGGCGGCGAAGGACAGGCAGGGCCGTAATGGCCTCGAGACCGGCAGGGGTGTTGCCGTTGCGGACGGCGACATCGAGTTGGTGGACGAGTTCGTGGTGGCAGCAGGGGGCGAGCACGATGGCCTTTGCCTGGAGGGCGAGGCCAGCCGCGATCGCGTCGTCGGTGGCGGTATCGCAGGCGTGGAGGCTCACGAGGAGGTCCGCGCTGCCGCCCGCGGCTGCGACTTCTTCGATGGTTGCGCCCTCGAAGGAGGCGCCTTCGAATCCGAGCCGCTGCGCTATCTCGCGTACCTGTGCAACGAGATGGGCGTTGCGGTCGATGCCGGTGAGCGTGACGTTGAACCCGAGGCGTTTCGCGTACAGGTACAGTCCGAGGCTGAGGTATGCCTTACCGCACCCGGCATCGACGATCCTGAGTGGCTCGCCAGCGGCTCCAGCCTCGGGGGAGAGGACCGCGAGCGGCCGCAACAGTTCGAGGTAGTGCTGGACCTGGCGGTACTTGCCGTTTGCGCTGCCGCGCAACTGCCCGTTGAGCGCAAAAAGGCCGGTTTCGATGAAGAGTTGGCGTACGTCCTCGTCGCCGGGCGGGAGAGGATGGTTGCGTTCGCGGTCGTGCCCGGGGAGTGCGGCGGGCTGCTGTGCGGGTGCGAGGGACGGCTTGCCACGACTGACCATCCAGCGGCCGCTCTTGCTGAGACGGGCATGATAGTCATTGTCGCGGCCGGCGAGGTCTATACGGTGGGGATCCTGCTCGAGGAGTGCATCAAGTTCGCCGTCCCAATCAGAGGCAGGCACGGTCCGGGTGGTGTGGGCGCCATCACAAGAGAAGACAAGTTTCACGGCTGTGCCAGAGGCGAGGGCGATTGGCTGGGCGACGAGCTTGTGCCAGCCGGCGTTGACGCCCGATGGCTGTCCGAGTGTGCATCGGAGCCAGGGCGGAGTGCCGTCGAGGTCACGCAGCACACTGAACACCGGTGCGAGCGGGTCGCGACCGTTTTGCATGGGGCCAGTCTAGCGAAATTGGGTGGCGGTGTGTGGGCGAGCCAATTTACCAGCCGCGGACGGCGAGTAGTTCCTTCTCCGGGAGTGAGCTCACGCTGATGCCGGACATCGCCTTGCCGAGGCCGGTGCTCACGCGGGCGATTACTTCGGCATCCATGTAATGCGTGGTCGCTTCGACTATCGCCTTGGCCACGAGCGGCGGGTTCTCACTCTTGAAGATCCCGGAACCGACGAACACCCCGTCAGCGCCGAGGCGCATCATGAGAGCGGCATCGGCGGGAGTGGCGACGCCGCCAGCGGCGAAGTTGACCACGGGCAGGCGGCCTTCTTCCTTTACCTGGCGTACGAGTTCGAGCGGGGCCTGGAGGTCCTTCGCGGCCGTGTAGAGTTCGTCATCGGAGAGGGTCTGGAGGCGGCGGATCTCGTCCTGGACGGTGCGCATGTGCCGCACGGCCTCGACGATGTCGCCGGTGCCGGCTTCGCCCTTCGTGCGGATCATGGCGGCGCCTTCGCCGATGCGGCGGAGGGCCTCGCCGAGGTTTCGGCAGCCACAGACGAACGGCACGGTGAACTGGTGCTTCTCGATGTGGTGGGCCTCATCCGCGGGCGTGAGGACTTCGGACTCGTCGATGTAATCGATGCCGAGCGCCTGGAGGACATCGGCTTCGACGAAGTGCCCAATGCGCGCCTTCGCCATAACGGGGATAGTGACGGCGCCGATAATGCCGCGGATCATCTCGGGGTCGCTCATGCGAGCGACACCGCCGTCGCGCCGGATGTCGGCGGGGACGCGTTCAAGCGCCATGACAGCGCAGGCGCCCGCTTCCTGGGCGATGATAGCCTGTTCGGGGGTGACGACATCCATGATGACGCCGCCCTTAAGCATCTGAGCGAGGCCGGCTTTGACGGCCCAGGTCCCGGTGTTCGGCATGACGATTGCTCCTGGCGCCGCGCGGGCGCTCGTGGTGGGTGTGGTTCAAAGGGTAAGGCGAAAATGCGGCTGATGGTAGGGCCACTTTCGCGTGCTGAGGGGTGCGTGCTGAGGGCCGAGGTAACGGAGAGGCCCCGCATTCAGCGTCCGGGGCCTCACTCGATTCATCCTGGTGCAGCGCGTGCGCGCTACGGTTTGGCGGTGGCCGACGGGGTGGTGGCTGCCGCCGAGGGCTGGGCCGTCTGCGAGCCTGTGGCGGTAGCGCTGCCAGCGTTCGCCGTGGTGGTAGGCGTGGCCGCGAGGATCTTGTCCAGCGCCTTGCGCCAGTCATCGACAGTGGCAGGGGTGCCGGACCCAATAGGGGTGCCATTGATGAGGAAGCCGGGCGTTGCGGTGATGCCGAAGTTCTTGGCCTGGTTGTTCGAGTCCTGGATGGCCGTATCGAATTTGCCGCTGTTGAGACAGCTGGTGAACTTCGCCTTATCCATACCGACATCGGTGGCGTAACTGATGAGGTTATCGGCGCTGAAACGGCCCACGTTGGTCTTCTCGTTCGTGGCCTGGCCAGCCTTCGCCTGCACCGTGTAGAGCTTTTCGTAGTACGGCCAGAACTTGTCCATGCTCGCGGCGCACTCACCTGCCACGGCTGCGCGGAACGATTCGTCGCCCGGGAAGATGGGATAGGGTTGCACGATGATCTGCATTTTGCCGGTTTTCACGTACTCGTTGATGAGCGTGGGTTCCTGGGTGGCGGTGAACTTCAGGCAGAAGGGGCACTGGAAGTCGATGAAGGTGGTGAGCTTAATCGGGGCATCATCCTTGCCGAGCTTGGCGCCGTTGGCAAGGTTGAGGGGCAGGTCCTTCGATGCCTGTTCGAGGTCACTGACGATGGTGTCGTTGCTACTGCTGCCACCACCCACCTGCGCGTAGACGATAACGCCAACAAAGGCCGCGATGATGAGCACACCGATGCCGATGAGGAACGGAGTGGAGAGGAGTCCGCCGCCGCCACCTCGCTTCGGGCTGCCGGGGCGCTGGCCACCAGGGGAGCGTGTCGGGCGGGTCTGGCGCGTCGTGCGCGACTGTTCTCGGCGTGCCTGTCGGTTGGACATGGAAGGGCTGGATCCTCGTTCGGGGGATGCCTGCGGCGCGCGTGCGCCCGGCGTGTAGGAGGAGGATAGCATCCTGTTGCGTTGGAGTAACGAAACGGGACTTTACGGGTGGCGGCGCGAAGGGCCGGGAGGAGTGAGGCTTGAGAAGTGAGGCTTGAGGACACGGTCACACGAGGGTCCGGCGAGTCGCTCACTGGTGACGTGCCTGGTCGGAGAGTACCCTGAGCCCGATCACTCCTCCGTTCATCGGCCTGATCTTGGGCCTGGTGCTGTTCATCGTGCTGGCTGTGACGTGTGCGCCTGCTACCGGGGCGGGGAGCGTTGTGTTTGACGCCAGTGATTGCGCCGGTGTTCGCGGGCATGGGGTGGTTCGCGGGGAAGCTGTATGGACGGATGTCCCACACCGAAAGCCGTTGACAAGCACGGTGGGGTGCTCTCGCGCGCTACGCGGCGTTCGAACCGGCAGGCGTGGGCGAGGACACCGGCGGGGCCTTCAGCGCGTCATCGAGGATCTTGTGCCAGGCATCGAGGGAGGCGGGCGCGCCGCTCCCGTGCGAGATGTTGTTGATTACGAAGCCCGGCGTCCCCGTGATGCCGAAGTTGTGGCCGGTATCGACAGAGTCCTGGACGGCAGCGAGCGTGGCGGGGTCATCGAAGCAGGTGTTGAACTTTGCGGCGTCCATGCCGAGGCTGGTGGCGTACTTTAGGAGGTTCTCGCGGCTGAAGCGGCCGACATCGCGCTGCTCATTGCTCACCTGCCCGGCCTGCGCTTCGACGAGGTAGAGGTGGTCGTAGTACTGCCAGAACTTGTTTTGGGCGGCGGCGCACTGCCCCGCCACGCCGGCGAGCACCGATTCCTGCCCGAGGATGGGAAACATCTGGGCGATGATCTGAAGCTTGCCCGTCTTCACGTATTCGGAGATGAGCGTGGGTTCCTGGGTGGCGGCGAAGCGCAGACAGTACGGGCACTGGAAATCGACGAAGGTGAGCATCTTCAAGGGCGCATCGTCGCTGCCAAGCTTGTTGCCCTTCGCCATATCCAGCGGAAGACCGGATGCGGCAGCATTGAGCGCATCGACGTACTGCGTGTCGGGTTTCGTTGAGGGCGGGCGAGTGGACACAGGCGGCGCGGCGGATGAGGCGCCGGCCGGCGCTTCGGAGCTCGCCGCGACGGTGACGGTTGGTGTCGGCGTAGGGCTGTAGCCGCGATCGCTCGAGCAGGCGGCAGCGAACAAGGCGCCGAGTGCGAGTACCGCCGCAGCGACCGCGACGAAGCGGCGCCTACGCACGGGCTTCCTCGCGCGCGGCGGCCGGTAGGTCTTCGGCCAGGAAGTCGTTGACGAGGGCTATAAAGACATCGAACTGGTCATGGTGGACCCAGTGGCCGGCCTTCGCGACCCGCTCATAGCGGAAGTTGTGGAACGCGCTGGTGTCGATCTGCTGGTCACGCGCGCCCCAGCTTTCCTCGCCCCAGATGATAAGGATGGGGCAGCGAATCTGGTTCCACAGGTCACGTGCATCTTCCATATTGAACTCGTACGGGGAGCCGGCATGGGTGTAGTTATCGAATTTCCATGTATAACCGCCCTCGGCTTCGCGGACTCCGGTCTCGGTGAGGTGGCGTGCGAGTTCGGGCGAGAGGTTGCGGTTCGCGGCCACCATGCGGGCCGTCGCGGCTTCAAGGCTGGGATAGGTGTGCAGCTCCCGTGTCTCGAGTTTGCGCATGCTTTCGACCCAGTCGCGCATCCGGACGTGGGCGGGGCGTTGCGTTTCGCGTCCCCAACCCCAGCGGCCCAGGCCTTCGATAGTGATGAGGCGCTTGACCTTCTCCGGGAAGGCGCCCGCGTACTGGCCGGCAACGCCGCCACCGAGCGAGTGCGCGATGATCGTGTACGGGCCGCGGCCGATCGCTTCGCCGAGGGCGTGGATATCGAGTGCGTAATCGATGATCGAGTAATCGCCGCCGAGTGCCCAGCCGGAGTCACCGTGGCCACGCAGGTCGGGCACGTAAACGCAGTAGCGGTCGACGAGGGCCTGCGCGGTGCGGTCCCACGAGCGGGCGTGGTCGCGGGTGCCATGGATGAGGATAAGCGGCGGTTTCGTCTCATCGCCCCAGACAAGGTAGTGCATCTTGAGGCGTTGGGAGACGTAATAGCGCGATTCGGGCTGCATGGTTCGAAGGGTAGCGCAGCGTGGTGCTGCGTGCTCGGTGCTGAGTAGCTGGTGCTCGTGCGGTACGATCGGGGCGTGGTTTCGAATGCTGACCTGGTACAGGCCTTTCACGACGCGGGGCACGAGTTGTGGCTGGTGGGCGGCGCGCTGCGAGATCGCCTGCTCGGCCGCGCGGGGGTGGACACCGATTACGCCACGGATGCCCTGCCCGACGACGTGGAGGCGCTCGCGGCGGGGTTGGGGACGGCAGTCTCGGCTGTGGGAAAACGGTACGGCACCATCGGCATCTACGCCGGAGGGCGGTGGTGCGAGATAACGACGTTCCGGGGAGACTCGTACTCCGGCGGGACGCGGTGGCCGGATGTGACGTTTGGCCGATCGATCGAAGAAGACCTTGCGCGCCGCGACTTCACCATCAACGCGTTCGCCGAGGATGCGTACAGTGGCCGCAAGCTCGACCTCTTCGGCGGCCAGGCAGACCTTCGGGCCGGAGTGATCCGGGCCGTCGGAGAGCCGGAGCGCCGGTTTCGCGAAGACCCGCTGCGCGTGCTGCGCGGCATCCGCTTCGTGAGCCAGCTGGGGTTCGAGATCGAGGCGGGGACGCTCGCTGCTATGGCCGCCACCGCGGGCCTACTCGAGACGCTTTCGCAGGAGCGCATCACGACCGAACTCGACAAGCTACTGCGCGGCGACTGGCCCAGGCGCGGGCTTGAGGCGCTTCGCACGACGGGCGCACTCCAGGTGGTGCTGCCGGAGCTTTGGCCGATGGTGGGCTGCGAGCAGAACCGCTTCCACCGCTTTGATGTGTGGGGACACACCGTGGCGACGGTGGAGGCGATCGAGGTCGCGCCAGAAACCGTGCGGTTGCGACGCTGGACGGCGCTGTTACATGACATTGGGAAGCCAGGGATTCGGCATGTGAAAGCCAACGGCGAGTGGGGGTTCTACCGCCACGAGACCGTGGGCGCAGAACTGGCGGCGCTGCTGCTGGAACGCCTCCGGCTGGGCAAGAAGGAATCGCTCGCGATCACGCTACTCGTGCGGCGGCACATGGACCGGCCAAACGTAGACGACCGGCGCTCGGTGCGGCGGTTCATGTCGAAGTGTGAGCCGTACTGGCGCGACCTCGTGGCGCTGAAGCGCGCGGACAACGCGAGCCATACCTACGACGACCGGGAATACCATAATCGGCTGGAAGCGGCGTGCGAACGGGCTGAGGTGGAAGACGCCGAGGCGCTGCGCGCGGAGAGCCCGCTCAGCGGCGAGGATCTGATGACGCTTTTCGAGCGTGAGCCCGGGCCGTGGATACGCGTGATAAAGGGACAACTGAGCAGGATGGTGCTCGACGGCGAGCTGGCGCCCGGTGATCGTATCGCGGCCGAGGTGGTGGCGCGGCGGTTGATGGGGCGGTAGGTAGTGAGGCCCGGCTTGCCACGTGAGACTCATGACCATAGACTGTGACCATGGTCATGGAAAAGAAGACGCGGACAATGGCGGCCGGCGAGTTCAAGGCCAAGTGCCTTGCGTTGATGGATGAGGTGGCGCGGACGGGCGAAGAGATCGTCATCACCAAGCGCGGCAAGCCCGTGGCGAAGCTGGAAGCTGTAGCGCAGCCGGCGGACGAGGAGCGCCGCGCCTGGCTTCGCGACGCCATCCTGTGGGTTGGCGATGTGGAATCGCCCGCCGCTGATCCCGACGACTGGGAAGCAGTGCGATGATCGTCGCCGATACACACGCGTTCATCTGGTGGATGGCGGATGACCCGGTGCTCTCGCGACGTGCGCGGGACGTGCTCGACCACGACGCTTCAATCCTCGTCCCTGCCATCGTGTGCTGGGAGATAGCACTGCTCGCGGCAAAGCAGCGAATACGCCTGGCGCCGGACGTTGCCGAGTTCCTGGAGCGCGCGCTCGATCGACCGAGAATTCGGCTCGAGCCGATCACGCCGCGCATCGCGGTGCGTGCGAACTCGTTCGGGGATGCGCTCCACCGCGACCCCGCTGACCGGCTGATTGTGGCCACAGCCATCGAACTCGGGGCGCCGCTCGTGACACGCGACGAGAAGCTTCATGCGTTCGCGGAGGTGGAGACGATCTGGTAGCGGGCTCTGGACCGTCCTGTTCGATGGGCCGCCGTGGCCTACCGGAACGGCGGCACTTCGTAGAACGGGAAAAGGTCCGGGAGCTCGTTCGCAACGCTCATCGTGAACTGGGGCTTGCGCTTCTCCTTAAACGAGACCACGCCCTCGGCGACGTCGGCGGAGCGGCCCATTTCGAGGATGCCGCGCGAATCAGCCATATGCGCCTGCATGGGGTGGCTGGCGGTGAGTCCGCGCCAGATAAGCTGCCGGTTGAGCGCTACCGAGACGCCTGAAGTGTTGTCGGCGATTTCGCGGGCGATGGCGTGTGCGGCGGGCAGGAGTTCATCGGCCGGGTGGACGCTTCGCACGAGGCGGCCGGCGAGAGCCTCCTGAGCACTGAAGACGCGACCGCTGTAGACCCACTCGGCCGCCTGCTGTGGACCGACGATGCGGGGCAAGAACCAGCTGCTGCACGCTTCCATGACAATGCCGCGGCGCGCGAAGACGAACCCGATGCGCGCCTCGTCCGAAGCGAGCCGGATATCCATGGGCAGTGTCATGGTGATGCCCACGCCAACCGCCGGGCCGTTGATGGCGGCGATGACAGGCTTCTTCGATTCGAAAATGCGGAGCGTGAGTTGGCCTCCGCCGTCGCGGTAATCGGCGATATCGGTCGAGCGGCCGCGCGCGTTGGCGTTGAACGTGTTGGCGCCTCCGGAAAGGTCGGCGCCGGCGCAGAAGCCGCGACCACGGCCCGTGATGATGACTGCGCGGACGGCGTCGTTTGCGTCGGCTTCATCGAAGGCCGCGATGAGTTCCGATTTCATGGTGTCTGTGAAAGCGTTCAACATCTCGGGGCGGTCAAGCGTGATGGTGAGGATGCCATCGGCGATCTCAGAGGCTATCTGGGTAGGCATCTCGATGTGGTGCTCCATGTGGGTTGATGTGGGCATGCGCAGCCCATGGCCGGACGCGCGCGCCCGAGGCTCCGGGCTGCCGGCTCCTATCCATGCGGACCGGCGTCGGACAGGGACTATTCGTCGCAGTCAGGCTCGCGGCGGCGGTGCTCACGGCCCGATGCAACGAATGCTTCCAGCGAGCCGGCCATGGCCTCGCGCTGCTCGGCAGTCATGCCTGTCATGAGCTGATAGCCGTATTCGCGTATCTCATCCCGGAGCGAGGTGACAGCGGTGCGGCCGGGCTCTTCGAGCCAGACGAGGATGCCGCGGCGATCGTGCGGGTCGACCTCGCGCCGGATGAACCCGTTTCGCTCCAGCCGCTCAAGCAAGGCGGATACGGAGGGCCGGGTCACATAGAGGCGTTCGGCGAGTTCGGCATTGCTCAGCCCTTCGTGATCGTACAGGTGGCCGAGCAGGCGCAGCTGCGTGACGGTCAGCCCATCACGATCCCAGATCAGCAAACGAATGGGGTCGAGCAGCGCGCTGGCAGCAAAGAAGGACTTGAGTGCGCGGTCGCTGGCGGAACCGCCTTTTTCAGGGCCGTGCCACCCAAGCCACCGCCCAAACTTTGGCCGTTCAATACTTGACTGTTCAATACCTGGGCCGCGGGCTGGGAAACCACCGGAAGGGCGGCATCTTTCGGATTTACCGGCGCACCATCGAATGCGAATCCAGGACCGGCCACCGGCGCGGCCCCTAACATCAACGCAAAAACGATACGCCTAGATGTCCGCATCACACTGGTTCTCGTGCGCACCACCCGGATGGGAAACAGCGCCATCCAACGCCAGCCCAATCCGCAGGGCCTATTCCACAGCGCACCCGACGAGCAGTTAGTCGCGCGAGGCCGCCATTTGGTCTCATGTTCGGCGGGTCCGGCGTCGGTCACCTTTTCGTTAAGACTCCCGACATCGGCGCCGCCGGCGGTCCGCACCAAATCCGGATGCGAATCCCGCTTCCCGCTCGTGAGGTTTTCGGTGATCGTCGGGCCCATGACGGTGAGGCAATTCCCGTCCCGCTGGCCATTTTCGAGCAGCGTCTTCATCAGAAGCGATATGACGCCTGTTTCCCGCAGGTCTTTGGCAACATAACGGCCGGCCGGGTTCAAACCCGCGGCGCACGGAGTCTTTTTGAAGATTTCCCCTGAATCAAATTTGTTCGCTGACAGGTGCGGTGCAGCATCGGTCGCTTCGCCGGTGGCCGCGACATCCGCGGCACTGAACGAGGGCACGGCACGCGCGAGGCCCACCGTCCCGTGACGGCTCGGCACCCTGCCCTTGATGTTGCTCCTGGCGTCCATCGCGAACCTGTTTCCCCAGCCGCCTCGTCTTCGCGAGCGCCGTGGCCATCAGCCTACGCAGATCATTTCATGGAGGGGTGTGGCTAAAAAGCGGCGCATGCAAGTGCGGGCTGTGAAAACGGTTAAATGCCCCAGAACTGTTGCGGTCACGCAACAATCGTGGCGTGACGGCAACGATCGACAGCCCAATTTGCGCAGGTCGTGGAACCAAAATCATGCCACCCGTGCCTTTTCCCGCTCGGCTCGCCTACTTGCCGCACCGGCCACAACCGGCAACCGGTCGATGGCCCTGAGTCCCGGCCGCTTGCGCCATTTGATCTCGGACGGATCAACG
>JAFKFP010000241.1 GCA_017308185.1 bacterium
CTTCGCCAGTGCTCTTCATCTCGGGACCAAGATAGGTATCCACGCCAGTCAACTTCGACATCGAGAACACCGGAGCCTTGATGGCGACCAGGTCGCGGTCGGGCCACAGCCCGGCCGGCCATCCTTGCGAGTCAAGGCTCTTGCCAAGCATCGCGTTCACCGCGAGTTTCACCATCGGCACGCCCGTCACCTTCGAGAGGAACGGAACCGTCCGGCTCGCACGTGGGTTTACCTCGATAACGAACACCTGCGGGCCTTCGCCCGGCTCACGCTTGAGCACCACATACTGGATATTTGTGAGGCCGATTGCTCCCATCGCCAGCACCATGCGTTCGGTGTATTCGCGGATTACCTCACGCTCGTCGGCATCCAGGCTTCGTGGCGGATAGACAGCCATCGAATCGCCTGAATGTACGCCTGCTCGCTCGATGTGCTCCATGATGCCGGGGATGAGCACGTCCGTGCCATCGCAGATTGCGTCGACTTCGACTTCGCGCCCCTCGAGGAACTTGTCGATAAGAATAGGCTTGCCCTGGGCGACTTCCGCCGCTTGCTTCACGAACGTCACCAGTTCCGTCGGGTTCTGCACGATCTCCATCGCGCGCCCTCCGAGCACGTACGACGGTCGCACCAGCACGGGGTAGCCAATCGTCGCCGCGGTCTTGATCGCCTCTTCCACGGTCAGGACTGCTGCCCCGGGCGGCTGAGGGATGCCGAGTTCCTGGAGGAACGCCTCGAACAACCGGCGGTCTTCAGCAGTGTCTATCGTCTCGGCACTGGAGCCGATGATCGGCATCGATGCTCGCCGCAGCGGCTCTGCCAGGTTGATCGCGGTTTGGCCGCCAAACTGCACGATTGCCGCCGGCGGCTCATCGTACTCGCCCTGCTCGTTCTCGAGGATGTCGCGGACCGCTTCCTCATCAAGCGGTTCGAAGTAGAGCCGGTCGCTTGTATCGAAGTCCGTTGAGACTGTCTCGGGGTTCGAATTCACAAGGATCGCACGCAGCCCGGCATCTTGCAGCGCCCATGCGGCATGCACGCTCGCATAGTCAAATTCGATCCCCTGCCCGATCCGGATCGGGCCGCTGCCAATGACGAGCGCACCCGGCTTGTCCTCGGGCAGTGCTTCGTTCTCCTGGTCGTAGGTGCTGTAAAAGTACGGCGTCGCTGCATCGAATTCGGCAGCGCACGTATCGACCATCTTGTACACGGGGCGGATATCCCACTCGTGCCGAAGCGCTCGGATCTGTTCGGGGAGGCGGTCGGCAACCTGGCCGATAACGTCATCACTGAACCCGAGACGCTTCGCGTCGAGCAGCAATTCACGGTGCAGCGGCTCATTCAACAGGCGCCGCTCCATCGCGACCATGTTTCCAATGCGCTCGGTGAACCACGGGTCAATCCCGGTCTGCCTTGAAAGGGCCATCGGCGTGACACCTCGTCGGAGCGCCGCAGCGAGCACCCAGAGCCGCTCGTCGGTGGCATCCAGTGGGAATTCGCCGCTGCTCCACTCAGGCCGTTCCCAGAGGAGACTTCTGCCGCCGACTTCAAGCGAACGCAGCGCCTTATTCAACGCAGCCTCGAATGAGCGGTCCACGGCCATGACTTCGCCCGTAGCCTTCATCTGCGTGCCTAGCTGATGGTTGCCCAGGGCGAACTTGTCGAACGGCCAGCGGGGGATCTTCACAACGCAGTAATCAAGCGCTGGCTCGAATGCTGCTGTCGTGCGCTGCGTGACTGCGTTGGGAATTTCATCCAACGTCTTGCCACACGCGATCTTCGCCGCGACGCGGGCGATTGGATAGCCCGTGGCTTTCGAGGCCAGCGCTGAAGAGCGCGAGACGCGGGGGTTCACTTCGATGACGTAGTAGGGCAGTGGGGCGAATGGGTCGCCCTCCCAATCCCGAATGTCCTTGCGGGGCGCCAGCGCGAACTGCACATTACACCCCCCCTCGATCCCGAGTTCATCGATGATGCGCAGCGCGGCTGACCGCAACATCTGATGGTCCTTATCGCTCAACGTTTGGGATGGCGCGACGACAATCGAATCGCCTGTATGGACGCCCATGGGGTCCAGGTTTTCCATGTTGCAGATGGTGATACAGTTGCCGGCGCCATCCCGCATCACCTCGTACTCCATCTCCTTCCACCCGAGCAGGTTCTTCTCCACAAGCACCTGCGTGATGGGGCTAGCCGCCAGGCCGCTTGAGCCCACTTCCCGGAGTTGGTCCATCGTGAACGCCATCCCGCCGCCGGCCATGCCG
>JAFKFP010000063.1 GCA_017308185.1 bacterium
CAGTCGCCACCATCGGCTTCGGAGGGTCCGCCGGGCAGGAGGGCCCAAGCGTGCACATCGGGGCCGGCCTCGCGTCGCTTGTTGGAGGCGCCCTCAGGCTGGGCCGCGAACAACGCCGCCTGCTCGTTGCCGTGGGGGCGGCTGGCGGCATTAGTGCGGTCTTCAACGCGCCGCTGACAGGCTCCTTTTTCGCGCTCGAAGTCATCCTCCGCCGCTTCACGGTGCGCAACTTTTCGGCGGTGGTCCTTGGCGCCGTCCTGTCGAATGCCGTGTATCGCGGGGTGCTCGGGAACGAGCAACTGCTGCGAAGCCCCGCCTACAGTCTTCGCTCTGGATTCGAACTACCAGGCTATGTGCTTCTTGGCGTGCTGACGGCAGTGGTTGCGGTGGCATTCGTGCGCATGCTCTATGCCGTGGAGAACGTCTCGTCACGCGCCCCACGGCGATTCGTGGCTGCGGCGATCGGCGGAGCCCTCGTCGGTGTCATTGGCGTATGGCATGGGCAGGTATTGGGAGAGGGCGTCCAGCATACGGCGGCGTTCTTACGTGGTGCCGATGGGGCGCAACTCCTGCTACTCCTTGTGGCCCTGAAAGTCGTCGCGACCAGCCTTACGCTCGGAAGTGGCGGCACAGGCGGTGTCTTCATGCCGTCGCTCTTTCTCGGCGCCGCACTTGGAGGTGCATTCGGGATAGGCGTTGAGCACGTGGCGCCAGGGCTCGGCGCTCCTGCGGGTGCATACGCTGTGGCGGGCATGGCCGGCGTTTTTGCTGGAGCCGCTGCAGCCCCGATTACGGCGCTGATGCTCGCCGTTGAAGTCTCGGGCGATTACGCGCTCGTCCTTCCGGTGATGGTCGTTGTGGTGGTATCCGTTGCCGCCACCCAGATCCTCATGCGAGAGACCATCTATTCAGAGGGGCTGCGGCGCATTGGCATTGAGGTGACATCTTCAGGCGCTATGGATAGGCTCAGTTCACTCAAGGTCGCGAGCATGATGGAGCCGGCTCGCTGCGTACTCAGCCCTGCCATGACCCTTGATGAGGCGCGCACGTCCTTTACTCGTGCCGGAGTCGATTTTGCGCCTGTCGTCGACCCGCATGACGGCACGTTGCTTGGGGTGCTCACCGCTCGTGACCTCGTCATTTCGATAATGCAACCGGACCGTGAGCATCCGCCGGTGGTCAGCGAAGCGATGGCCCACCCGCCTGTGGTGATCGGCGAGAACGCATCCATGCGCGAAGCCGCGGAGGTCATGGAGGAGATGGAGGTGCGCGCGCTCGCGGTCGTGACTGCATCGGGTGACCTTGCTGGTGTAGTTGGCCGTGGCGCGGTGCTCGCGAGCTACGAGCGGGCAGCCTCCCCCGAGATACTCGCCGCAGACGACCTCCTGCATGCGGCCTCGATTGTTCGTACACGTGTCGCACCGGGCAGTCAGATGGACGGCGCGACGCTCGCGAGCCTCGCTTTCCCTCCCGGGAGCCTCGTCGTGAGTGTGCGGCGTCGTGGCCGGACGTTCGTTCCTGCGGGCGGGCTTCGCCTTGAAGCAGGCGACAGGCTCGCGATCATCACAGAGGCGGCTGCGCGTGCCGAACTGGCCAGGCGCGGTATCGTGGCGTTGCCACAATCTGGCTCGGATGCCCCTGGCGGCCTGGGCCGCCTTGGATTTCCACGCGTGTGGTGGCGGCTGAAGCGCTGATCGTGGCACGAACAGACTCGTCGCTATGCACTGGAAGTGCCGCTCGAATCGCGCCGGTTCGATAAAGGCCGCCGTTGGCCGGGATCTCCGCGGTTGGCCCATCTTCGTCGGCCACGTGCCGTGGTGTCGCGGGCGGCGTCCATTAACCAAACCATGCCCGGAGACTGGGCCGACGCACGACGGTTCCGCATCCAGACACTACGCTGTTCCCATGCATAGACCATTCATCATCGGACACGCCGCAGCTGGCGGCGAAGCCCCCGCGAACACGCTGGCCGGCGTCCGTCAGTGCCTTGATGCCGGCGCGCAGGCCATGGAGATAGACGTTCAACTCTGCGCCGATGGCGTACCCGTCCTGATGCACGATGACACCGTCGATCGCACGACAAATCTGCGTGGGCACGTGCGCGAGCTGACCCTGGCCGAACTCGCTGCCGCTGATGCGGGCAATGGCGAACCTGTTCCCACGCTCGATCAGGTGCTGCGCCTGGTCGCGGGTAGGCTGACCGTCATGTGCGAACTCAAGGCCACCCCCGGTGACCCGGCACAGGACCAGCACCTGGTCGACTCCGTTTTGCGCGAGCTGGAGAACCACGACGCCAGGGCCTGGGCAGCTATTCACTCGTTCAATCCGGACATGGTCGAGCGAGCGCGTCGCACGGAGCCGCGGGTGTCGGCCGCCATCATCTCGGGCCCGGTCTCGGGCGCTGATTTAGACCGGTTGCTCGGGGCTGTGCTCAAGCGCAACGGGCAGGCAATTAGCGTCCATCATTCCTGCGTTGACGCCGGGCTCGTTGACAGGGCCAAACGGCGGCAATTGACCGTGTGGACATGGACACCCGACACCGAGGCGGAGTGGGAGCCGGTGATCGCCGCCGGCGTGGACGGGATTATCACCGATCAGCCGCACGGACTCCGGGTGTTCCTCGCCCGCTAGCACCGCTGCCAACTGCCCACGTGACGGCTGCCAGCGAAGCCACGGTCGTCGTCACGCGCGAGAAGGCGCCAACCGCCAGGACAGGGGCGAAGATGTGGCGCGATTGCCCAATGCCGGAGTCTGCCTTTTCGTGGGCTTCCACCCATCCGCCGCATGCCCGAAAGACAAAACGATCCGCGGTCGATATGATTTGCGGCGTGGGGCCAGTCGCGGTCAGGGCGGCAAGTGCCGTATGTGCTCCTCCAATCTCACCAGGACGGCTGAATGGAAGCATTTGACTATGTGGCGCCGCGGACGTTGGATGAGGTCTACGGGCACCTCAATAACGGCAAGCGCACGCTCTTCATGGCTGGTGGCACCGACGTCATCGTGCAGTTGCGCGAGGGGCGGCGGGAATGCGACCTGCTCATCGACCTCAAGCGAATCGAACAACTTACCTCGTACGCGTTCGATAGCGAAGGCACCCTCGTAATTGGGGCAGCCGCGCCACTCGCGCGCATTTACGAAGATGTCGATGTACGCCGAAGGCTCCCTGGCCTCGTGGATGCGGCTTCGCTCATCGGCGGTATCCAGATCCAGTCCCGCGCCAGTCTCGGGGGCAACCTCTGCAACGCAAGCCCGGCAGCGGACTCCAGCCCGGCCCTGATCGCGCTCGGCGCCACTCTGGTTATTGCTTCCGTCAGTGGGCGGCGGGAGATCCCGGTGGAGGAGTTCTTCCTCGGGCCTGGCCGCAACGCGTTGGAGCCGGGGGAATTACTTGTTGAAGTCCGGATCCCTGCGCAGCCGCCACGCTCGGGCACCCGCTATCTGCGCTTCATCCCTCGCAACGAGATGGACATCGCAGTCGCCAGCGCTGGTGTGCGCGTCCAGCTGGCGCCCGACAGCGACACGCTCGAAAGCGTCCGAATTGCGCTGGGCGCCGTCGGCCCCACCGTCAAGGTCGTCGACGTGACATCCCTCGCTGGCCGCACTGCGGACTCGGCCACCATCGAAGAGGCCGGCCGCCTGGCGGCGGAGGTCGCAACGCCCATCGACGACATGCGCGGCAGCATCATCCAGCGGCGCAAGCTCGCGCGCGTACTGACTATCCGCGCGATGGAAGGCGCCATCGAGCGCGCAAAGGAGATTCGCTAGTTGACCAGGACACATGTTGAAACCCGATTGAACGGCGTGGAACGCGATTTCCTCTGCGAACCGCGCCAGAGCCTCCTCGAAGTGTTGCGCGATGAACTCGGGCTCACCGGCACCAAAGAAGGATGTAACAACGGCAACTGCGGCGCATGCAGCGTGATCCTGGACGGCCGCATTGTGAACTCTTGCTGCGTCCTGGCCGTCGAGATCGAGGGCCAGGACCTCCAAACCATTGAGGGCGTCGCCCACGGCGATCAGCTCCACCCGCTCCAGAGTGCCTTCCTCGACGAAGCCGCCCTCCAGTGTGGCATCTGCACTCCCGGCTTCATCATGGCGTCGAAGGCGCTTCTCGATCGCGAGCCAGATGCCGATGAAGCTCGGATACGCCATTGGCTGGCCGGCAACCTGTGTCGCTGCACCGGCTACGACAAAATTGTGCGCGCCGTGCGACGCGCCGAAACCGCAATGGAGGAGATGAACGCATGACGACCATCGAACGTCCCGCCTACAAAGTCATTGGGAGCCGCCCGGTTCGTCCGGACGGTGTGGAGAAGGTCACGGGCAAAGCACAGTACGCCGCTGATCCCCGGCCGCAGGGGGTGGTATTCGGGAAAATTCTGCGCAGCCCTCACGCCCATGCCCGGATCGTCTCTATCGATACATCTGAAGCGGAGCGCCACCCTGGTGTCCTCGGCATTGTTACCGCCGCCGACTTCCCTCAGGCTGAAGACAAAGTCCAGGACCTCGGCGAGGGCGCGGTCAATCTGCGCGAGCTCAGCGACAACATTCTCGCTTCTGAAAAGGTGCTCTATCGCGGGCATGCGATTGCTGCAGTTGCTGCAGCGAGCCCGCACGAAGCCGAGGCGGCCGCGCAGAAGATTCGTGTAGAGTACGAAGTCTTGACGCCGGTGACGAATGTCCTCGATGCCATGCGTGAGGATGCGCCGCTCCTGAATGAAACCCGCCACACCAAGATGATGGGTGGCCAGCACAGCGAACGGCCAAGCAACATCGCCGCTTACAATCAGTTCAAGGCCGGTGATGCGGATGCTGGGCTCGCGGAGAGTGACCTCGTTGTTGAGCGAGAGTTCACGACGTCCATGGTGCACCAGGGCTACATAGAGCCGCAAAGCTCGACCGCCAGCTGGAACGCCGATGGCACAATCACCATCTGGACGAGCACCCAGGGTGCTTTCGTCGTCCGTGCCCAGGTCGCCGAGGTCCTTCGCATCCCCGTCGCTCGGATCAAAGTGATCCCTATGGAGATCGGCGGTGGGTTTGGAGGCAAGATCCCGATCTACCTCGATCCGGTCGCTGCGTTGCTCTCAAAGAAGAGTGGCCGCCCGGTCAAGCTCTCCATGAACCGCACCGAAGTCTTCGAAGGTACGGGTCCCACGAGCGGCACAGTAATCTCGGTCAAGGCCGGTGCCAAAGACGGGAAGCTACACGCGGTGCAGGCTACGTTGCGATACGAGGCAGGCGCCTACCCCGGCTCCCCCGTGGGTGCTGGCGCGATGACTATGCTCGCTCCGTATGATCTCGAACACGTTGAGATTCACACCTTTGACGTAGTCGTGAACAAGCCGAAGACATCAGCGTATCGCGCGCCCGGCTCGCCGGCTGCAGCCTTCGCCATGGAGAGCGTAGTCGATGAACTCGCGCGCACGCTCAAGATCGACCCTCTCCAGTTCCGCCTCAACAGCGCTTCCAAAGAAGGTACCAAGCAGGTGACCGGAGTGCCTTTTGCGCGTATCGGCAATGAAGAAGTGCTCAACACCGCTATGACACACCCTCACTACACCGCGCCCATCGAGGGCCCATATCGCGGCCGTGGTGTTGCTTCAGGCTATTGGTTCAACGGCGGCATGCAGTCCAGCGTGGTAGTGGCGGTCAATCCCGATGGCACCGTGAACCTTGTCGAGGGCTCGACTGATATCGGCGGGACACGCGCATCGCTTGCGATGCAGCTGGCTGAGACGCTCAGCATCCCCTATGACGCGATCAGGCCCATCGTCGCCGACACCGACTCGATCGGGCATAACGATGTAACGGGTGGTAGCCGTACGACCGTCGCCAGCGGTATGGCGGTGTACCAGGCCGGACAGGACGTTATCCGTGAGATGTCGTCGCGCGCTGCCCGGCTGTGGAGTGTCACACCAGAAGACGTCAGCTACGAAGATGGTGTCTTCCACTGCCTGAAGGACTCAACCAAAGAGCTCACGTTCAAAGAGCTCGCTGCACAGGGGGCACGCACCGGCGGCCCGATCGCGGGACGGGCATCGCTCGTGGCGCGTGGGGCAGGTGGAGCGTTTGGCACCCACATCGTCGATGTCGAAGTCGACCCCGGTACCGGGAAGACCACCATTCTTCGCTACACAGCCGTCCAGGACGTAGGCACGGCCATCCATCCATCCTACGTTGAGGGACAGATCCAGGGCGGCGTTGTGCAGGGTATCGGCTGGGCGCTTAACGAAGAGTTCGTGTACGACGAGAATGGTCGCATGCTCAATTCGAGCTTCCTCGACTACCGCATGCCGACTGCCCTCGACGTCCCGCTCATCGATGCCGTCATCGTTGAAGTGCCGAATCCCGGTCATCCATACGGCGTCCGGGGCGTTGGCGAGGTGCCGATTGTCCCGCCGCTCGCAGCCATCGCGAACGCCGTGGCCGATGCAACTGGCCACCGCTTCACTCAGCTGCCCCTTTCACCCCGGAGGCTCATAGAAGAACTCGACGGCGGCGACTAGCTTGGCCACGGTGATTGTGCCAGCGCTCCTCCGCGGACTCTGCGGGGGAGTGCCGTACCATGAGTTGTCTGGCGCAACAATCGGCGACATCCTCGAACAGCTGGATAACCGGTGCCCCGGCATCTATGACCGGCTCGTCGAAGATGGGAGCCTCCGCCCGGAATTGGCATTCGCAATCGATGGTGAAGTCGTGGGTCTTGCACTGCACGATCCAGTCGCACCGAATGCGGAGATGGCGATTGTCCCGGCCATTGGCGGTGGATGAGCGAGCGGCCAAATCCGTCCCTTGTGCGAGCACTCCCATCCGGTAGCTCAAAGTGGATACCGGAGGTCGAGCAAGACAGAGAGGCGGCGCATTCACGCCGCCTCTCTTGATGATTCCAGGGATTCGTCAGAATCCTACCCGCGCGGCAGGCCGAGTCCGCGTGTCGCGATGATGTTCCGCTGGATCTCGCTGGTGCCGGCAGCAATAGTGGCTGGCACCGTCGTCATGTAATCCATCGCTGCATGTATTCCGGTATCTTGTTCGAGTCCCTGCGGTTTCCGGTACTGGCCCTTGAGCCCGGTGAGGTGCATCTCGGTCCACGAGATACGCTGCGACAACTCCGACCCATACATCTTGCACATGCTGGCTTCCATGTTGGGGACGCCCCCGCGGGCCTGGATCGAGATCACGACAAACGACAGTAGTTCGCAGATAGCCGTCTCCACTGCGCGGTCGGCCACCTCCATCCGATACGCGGCCGAGACCGGGTTACCGGCACTCGCTCGCCCCCGCACGTAGTTGCCGAGGCGATTCACCGACTTGTGCGCCGAAATGGCGCGCGCGATGTTCGAACGCTCGAAGTCAAGCGTGGTCGTACCCACGTACCACCCTCGGTTCTCCTCCCCGACCCTGTTGCGCACAGGCACGCGCACGTCCTCGAAAAAGACTTCATTGAACACGTGGCCGTCGGCAAGGTTGATCAGCGGCCGTACGGTCACTCCTGGGCTCTTCATGCTGAGGAGTAGGTAGCTGATACCCCGGTGCTTCGGTGCATCTGGGTCCGTCCGCGCCATCATGAACATCCAATCAGCCCGGTGCGCTCCCGACGTCCAGATCTTCTGGCCGTTAAGGACATAATCATCGCCATCGCGGACGGCGCGAGTCTGCAGGCTGGCGAGGTCCGAGCCGGACCCGGGCTCACTGAAGCCCTGGCACCACGCGACTTCGCCATGAAGCATCGGCGGCAGGTGCTCGGCCTTCTGCTCGTCGGTGCCGTGAAGCATAATCGTCGGCCCCACAAGGTTGAGCATCTGACGGCTCACGGGAGCGCCAGCCTCGTGCAGCTCCTGGCTGAGGACGAACTGTTCGAGCACGCTCATGTCAGCGCCGCCATACTTCTTCGGCCACGCTGGGGCCAACCACCCGCGCTCCGCCAGCTTATCCAGCCACGCGCTGGTCTTCGTCTCGTCCGCCGGGCCCTCCATCCCCATGTCTTCGTCGGCCGGCTTGGGCACGCCCCAGTTTTCGTGTACGAAATCGCGGACGGTGCTTCGCCACGTTGCGAGCTCCGGCGTATCGTTGAAACGCATCTTCAGAGTCCTCCAGAGTAGTGGCGCGATTCTACACCCGCCGCGGATCGTGAGGCGAGCGAGCGGCGTTGCTGTCGTCAAGGACGCTCGAGCAGGGGCCCGAGCAGACAAGACAGCGCCCGTACTACTCCATCCCGCCCCACGTCCGTCCCTGCTTCACGTCCACCTTCAAGGGCACCTTGAGCTCGATACCTGCCCCCATCAGCCGCGGTGCGAGCTCGCGGATGGCATCCACCTCTTCCGGGGGGCATTCGAAGATGAGCTCATCATGCACCTGGAGGATCATCCGGCTCGACATCTGACGAACGCGCATTTCATCGCGGATACGGATCATGGCCAGCTTGATGATATCGGCGGCGGTGCCCTGGATTGGCATGTTGATCGCTTCCCGTTCCGCTGCACTCCGTACCTGGAAGTTCGTGCTCCGGATGGCGGGCAGGTAGCGGCGGCGGCCGAACAACGTCTCCGCGTAACCGTGCTCACGCGTGAACGTGAGCGTCTCTTTCTGCCAGTCTGCGATGCCCGGGAAGTTGTGGTAGTAGCCGCTAATGAACGCCTCGGCCTCTTCACGCGTCATACCCGTTCGGCTTGCAAGCCCGAACTCGCCCATCCCGTACGCAATACCGAAGTTCACCATCTTGGCGGTATCGCGCATCTGCCGCGTCACGTCCGATGGCTCAACGCCGTACACCGTGGCGGCCGTCGCACGATGGATGTCCTGGTCGTCCAGAAATGCGCTTACGAGGCCGTCATCGCCAGTCACGTGTGCGAGGATGCGGAGCTCAACCTGGGAGTAGTCGGCGCCCACAAACCATGCGTCGTCGAAAAATGAGGCCACAAAAGCCTTTCGAATGTCGCGGCCAGTCTCGGTCCGCACCGGGATGTTTTGCAGGTTCGGGTTGGTGCTGCTCAGGCGTCCGGTCGCTGCGACTGTCTGTTGATAGTCGGTGTGGATTCGGCCGTCGGCCGCGACCGTCGCCGGGAGTGCGTCAAGGTACGTGGATTTGAGTTTGGTGAGCCCCCGATACTCGAATATAAGGTCAATGATCGGACTCACTGGACGAAGCGACTCCAGTGCTCGCTGATCCGTGCTGTAGCCCTGCGTGGTCTTCCGTGTATGCGGTAGTCCCATCTCCTTGAAGAGCACGTCACTGAGCTGTTGTGGGCTGCCGATATTGAACGGCCGCCCCGCGAGGCTGTAGATCTCGTCCTCCGCGCGCGCGATATCGGCGATCATCCCCTGCGAGAGGTCGCGCAGCACGCCGATGTCGATGGCGACGCCGATGCGCTCCATCTCGAACAACACCCGCGCTAGCGGCAACTCCATATCCGCGAAGAGCGACCACTGTCCGCGCTCGTTCAGCTGATCCTCGAGGTGCGGCCGGATGCGGAGCAACATCTCGGCTTGCTCGCAGGCGTACGGCGCGACGCGCTCGATATCCACGTGCGAAAGTGGCGTTGCTTTCCGGCCTGTGCCGCACAGGTCGGCGACTGAGATCATCTCGTGCGCCAGCCGTTCGCTGATCAGCGAGTTCAGCGTGCTCGAGGTTTCACCGAGCAAGAAGGCCGCAATGGACACGTCGAACGGCGTGCTCGCTACGGTGATGTCCTGCCTCGCGAGCGCATGGAAGAGCGCCTTGCTGCTGTACGACGTGATCTCCGCTGCAGGGTCCTCGAACAGGCCGCGCACGGCGTCGAGCACCCTCGCCAGTGGTAGCTGTGCTATCTCGCCATCCAGCCGTGGCGCGTGCCCGATCGGTACGTACCAGGCGCGGCCCGGCTCGGTGGCAAACGCAAACCCGAGCAACAGGTGGTTCGTCGTATCGCTGGCTGTGGCCAGCACCTCCGCCGCGAAGGACTCTGCCGACTCGAGAACCGAGACCAATTCGTCGAGGTCCGCCTCGGTCGCGACTGCCCGGTAGTCGGTCTCGACCGCTGCTGACTGTCCCGCGGTCGCGCCGCCAATCGCCTCGGGCAGGCGCGGGATCAGCGACCGGAACTCTAGCTCGCGGAAGAATTCAAGTACCCGTTCGCGGTCGTAGTCGCGCACGCGGCACTGTTCGAGGTCAAACGCGACCGGCAGGTCGGTGTGGATGGTCACGAGACCAACATTCGCTTTCGCACGCTCCTCGCCGTCGATAAGCTTCTTCTGGACCGCACCCTTGACCTCGTCGATATGCTCGTAAATCGACTCGACCGTGCCGAACTGGCGGATGAGTGTGGTCGCGGTCTTGTCGCCGATGCCCTTGATGCCCTCGACGTTGTCGCTCGTGTCGCCCTTGAGCGCCTTGAAATCGATCATGTACTTCGGACTGAAGCCCCAGCGCTCGGCGGCTTTCGCTTCGTCATAGACGACCACGTCGCGCTGGTACGGACGGAACATGAACAGGTTCACGCGCGGTCCGATGAGCTGCACCAGGTCCGTATCGAGCGTGACGATGTAGGTCTCGATGCCCTGCTCGGAAGCGAGCCGTGAGAGCGTGCCGGCGAGGTCGTCCGCTTCATAACCGGGTTGTTCGAAGACAGGGATGTTGAAGACATCCATCATCTCGCGGACGCGCGCCATCTGCGGCAGAAGGTCGGGCGGTGTTGGACGGCGAGTGGCCTTGTAGTCTTCGCTCGCCTCGTGCCGGAACGTTTTGCCGCCAGCATCCCAGGCCGCGCAGATGTGCGTTGGGTTGAGCATTTCGAGCACATGCAGGAGCGACTCGGCGTAGCCATAGACGGCGAACGTTGGCTCGCCCTTGCTGCTCGTCAGCGGGTTCGGTACGGACCCCAACGCGAAGAACGCGCGAAACAGGATGCCGTGGGAGTCGAGGATGACGAGGCGTGGTTTGGAATCTGGTGCAGGCACGGTGCAAGTATAGCGGGCGGAACACGCTGGCCGCCGCCCGCTATGTGGTTACCTTCGCCGGCCAAGCACCGCCCTGCCGATGCCTGCCGAGAGGGAAAGCAGTAGCAATCCAGCTGCGAAAAGCACGATCTCGGCAAGATCACCTGATCGACGAGTTGTCCCGTTGCCGGTGGCGGGCGGCTGTGGGGTGACCGTGGCAGTGGGTGTGAGCGACGCCTGCAACTGCGAGAGGTCGACCGGGACGAGCAGTGCCGCCGCCTGCTGCAGGGTGAGCGATGAGTGAGCACTGTCGATGCTCAGCGTGTAGAGGCCTCCTGGGCCGATCCATTCCGCGGTGCTGTGGCCGGCCGACGTATTCGCGACTCCGGGCTCCGGCAGATACCTGGCCTCAGCCCAGCTGTTGGCATTCCCGCCGGGCGGTATGTTCACGACGGAAGGCTGTTTGAAGGTTGTCGTGACGCTCACGGTCACGTACCCCTCTCCTTCCGCGACGCCGCTCAGCGGTACGTAGGTGATAGTGGTCGTATGAGGTAGATGCGCGGGGTGGCTCGCGGATACGAGACGGTACTGGTCTGTAGGAAGGCCGAGCCCGTAGACGGTGTAGGGTCCGGCCGCCGTGACCGGTGCGAAATCCGGGCAGAAGGCATTGGGGTTCTCGTTGTTGTGCATGATCAGGAAGCCATTGAGGAGAGTGCCGTTACACGCCGGCTCGCGTGTGGCCGTCGCAGACGCAGTAGCGGTGCTCGTTGGAGAAGTAGCTGGTGTGGTGGATGGTGTGTCACTTGGCGAGGCCGTCTGCGCCGCTGCCGCCGTAACTGCAACAACGGTCGCAACCAATGCCGATAGCGTGGCTGCCGCAGCCGCAGCCCTCCGAATTAAGAAAGGTTTCGAGACTTGCATGGTTCCTCCTCGTCCATCACGTGAAGCGGGCCTTCTTCAGTCAAACACTTTTGCGGGGGGGCAACAGCTTGTCGTCTCCATTCGCCGCCCATCCCAACCCTGCGTATACTTCGGCTCACGAGAAGCTTATTGGAGGCCCACCATGAGTCGCCCCGTGCTCCGCACGCCGCTATGTGATCTGCTTGGCATCGAATATCCGGTCATCCTGGCGGGCATGGGGCCCGTCGCCGGCGGGCTGACAGGCCCGGTCGCCACCGCGCCACTTGCCGCCGCGGTCTCGAACGCCGGCGGGCTCGGTGTCATTGGCGGAGCCGGCTTCAGCCCCGATACGCTGCGCGAGGAGATCGCGAAGGTCCGCTCGCTCACCGATAAGCCGTTCGGCGTCGACCTGCTCCTGCCTTCGAACTATATGGGCGGCGCCGCGAGCGGCGAAATGCCCCGTGATCCCCGCGAGCTGATCCCGGCGGAAACCACCGCTGCACTGAAGAAGATGGCCACGGACCTGGGCATCGACTGGAAAGAGGCGCCAGCCCGCCCGCAGCCAGCCCCCCGCCGGACGGGTGGCGGGATGTCCGACGAGCAGATGGAAGTCGTCATCGAGGAGAAGATCGCGGTGTTTGCCTCGGGCCTCGGTAACCCGGCGCAGTGGGTGCCGCGCCTGAAGGCGAACGGCACGAAGATCATCTCGCTGGTCGGCAATGTGAAGAACGCGAAGCGCGTACGCGATGCAGGGGCCGATGTGGTCGTTGCCCAGGGCACGGAAGCTGGCGGCCATACCGGGCGCATAGCCACCCTTGCACTCGTGCCGCAGGTCATTGACGCGATAGCACCGACACCTGTGGTTGCCGCGGGCGGTATTGCTGACGGGCGCGGTCTCGCGGCAGCCCTCGCGATGGGTGCGATTGGGGTATGGTGCGGTACTGCTTTCCTGGTTTCCGACGAGGCAAACCAGCCCGAGACCCAGAAGCAGCGCATTCTCGCGGCGACGGACGAAGACACGAGGGTGACCCGTCTCTACAGCGGAAAGACCATGCGCAATATCACCAACCCCCTGATCGAGGCATGGGACGCATCCGGGATCGCCGCGCTGCCCATGGGTCTTCAAGGGCTGCTGATCCAGGACCTCGTGTATTCCTGCCGGCAGGCGGGCCGTGAAGACCTCCTCATGAACGCCGCGGGACAGATCTCCGGGCTGCTCACGGAGTCTCGCCCGGCAGCAGCCATTCTCCACGACATGGTGAACGGTGCTGCCGACATTCTCGCCCGGAAGCTCCCGGCCACCATCACCGCAGCGCCGGAGAGTGCCGCGTGACCGCAAAGGCCCTCGAAGGGGTCCGCATTATCGAGTTCACCGACTTCACCGGCGCCTACTGCGGCCGCCTCCTCGCCGACCTCGGCGCAGAGGTCATCAAAGTCGAACCCCCGGGTGGTGGCCACCAGCGGCACACGCCGCCGTTTTACAGCGAACTCCCCGAGCCCGACAACAGCATCGCCTTCTGGGTGCACAATACTTCGAAGAAATCCGTGGTGCTCGATCTTGAGTCTTCGGAAGGCCAGGCAAAGGCGAAACATCTCGTCCTGAGTGCCGACGCTGTGATCGAGGACAACCCGGTTGGCTGGATGGCGGCGCGCGGGCTCGGCTACGAGGCGATCCGCGCCGAGAAGCCCTCCCTTGTGTACGTCTCGATTACAGGGTTCGGGCAGACGGGCCCGCACGCCGGCTGGGCGTACACCGACATCGTCGGCCAGGCGATGGGCGGAATCATGACCCTTGCCGGCGACCCCGCCGACCCACCGAACCAGCTGTACGGCAACCAGTCTGACGTCTCGGCCAGCATCCAGGCTGCACAGGGGGCCATGCTAGCACTGCTCCACGCCGAGGCCACAGGCGAGGGCCAACTCGTCGACGTCTCCGCACAGGAGTCGCTGTCGATGTCGCAAGAGACGGCGATGATGTACTGGGATTTCCAGCGGCACAACCGCACGCGTACCGGCGGCAAGAGCATCATCGGCATGGAACTCCCGGGTCTTGGCTCGTATAAAACGAAGGACGGGTACATCTACTGCATGGTCCTCGCGCCCGCGGGTGCAGAGTTCCCGGAGCTCGTGGCATGGATGGATGAAAAAGGCCTTGCCGGACCGCTCACGGAGGAGCCGTACGCGACACTCACTGCAAACCTCAATATGCGCTTCCTCAGCCAGCTGATGGTGGACCCGGAGAGCGCCGCAACGGTAGCACAGCAAATGGCAGTGGTGGACGCGCAATTAAGGACCTTCTTCGAGGCGCTCCAGGTGGCTGCCCAGCGAGGCGTCCAAGCGCTTCGAGCGCACGGTCGACCCGCAGCTGCCGCCGGTCGCCGCCGAGCGGGCCGCG
>JAFKFP010000242.1 GCA_017308185.1 bacterium
CGCGCCGAAGCCGCTCTCGACCTTCGCGATCGCCGCAAGTACCTGCCACGGAACCCCGGTCGCTGCGCCGACCTGCTGCATCACGGCCAGGTGCTCGGCCGGGATTTCGGCGAGCGCCGCGGCCGAAGCTCCCGACTGCGGTGGCTCCGGTGTCCCGCCAAGGGCCGCCATGACCAACAGCAACGGTGCGACGAAGACCAATCCAACGGCACCGACAACCTTGAGTCCGTCGTGAGCGACGCTGCCAAGGGGATCGCTACTGGCTACTGCGTTCGGGTTCATCTTGGTACACCTCACGCCCGTCCTGAGGCGGGACGCGTGGCTGCCGCTGCCGCTCCGCCTCCGCCGGCCGCGCCGCTCCCTGCACTCGCTCCCGCACGGCCGGCAGCTCCCAGTGCCCCCAACGCATGGGAGGCGACGGCAAGAGTGACAACGTTCGTGACGCCGGCACCGCTGCGGCTGCTGCGCAGCAACGACGGCACCTTCAGCGTGAGCCAACACACCGCCAGGCCGAGGAGCATCGTGAGCAGCGCGTTCGACATGCTGCCGGGCGTCAGCTCCACCATCAGCGACGACCCGAGGCGCAGGACCATCACCTGCACTGCCTGCTGGAACACGGTGATCGTGAAGAGGTCGACCCACCAGCGGGTCCATTGCTGCGTCTGCGGGAGCACCCACATGAGCGCCGCGACCGGTCCTAGGACGATGAGCATCGCGAGGAGTGCGAGCCTCATGAGCATCTGGAACACGAGCAGGATGGCGACGATGCCGTAGGCGGCCGCCGTGAAGATGAGCGCGATACCTTCCTGAGACGGCGTCGCCTGGTCGTATCCCGGCAGCCCCACCTGTCCAATCGCTGCGGAGATCGCGTTGTTTACGTCGATGAGCAGCCGCGCGAACTCGATGGTTAGGTTGGCGGCGAGCGCGGCGAGGATTACCCGCGGCAGCAGCTCCATCGCTTCGTGGTAGGGACTGCGCGTGTGCTCCTTGATGATGACGTTGAAGCCGCCCCACATCACGATGACTGCCAGCGCAGCGTTCACAATGGCCCGCGAGAAATCCCAGAGGCTGCGGACGGTCGTGCTGTCGTACGTCCCCTCGGCAGGCGTTTGCGTGACGAAGTTCAGAGACGAGTCGCCGAATCCCAGCGCCCAGTCGACGAACCCGCGCATCGCTTCCAACAGCGCCTTCCCAACGATGGTGAACACCGCATTCACGATGTCGCCGGCCCAATTCAGCGGGTTCAGTCCGCCGGGGATCCAATCCGTCGGGTTAGGAATCCAGTCGGTTGGGTCCGGGATGGGCAGGTCGACGGGTATCGCCTGCGGTTGGCCGTCCGGATCGGCTTGGCCGGGTGCGGCCTGCGGCTCGATGGGCGCCAGCGGGCTGTTGAGCAGTGGGACGCCAGCGGTCGCCAGCTCATCGCGGGTCGAATCGATTGTGTCTTCCGGCTCCTGGGCAATGGCGGTGGCTTCACCGAGAAGCGCGTACGCCAAGACGCTGGCGAGACTTGCGGCGATCAGGAAGGCGCGCATAGGGACTCCTTGCTGCCCGGTCCGCCGTCGGCGGAACTCGAGTCAAGGAGTCAGGTTGCGGGGGTTGAGTCCCGTCGAACTCTAGGTCGTTCACTCAATCGACTCGAATGGCAAGCGGCGCAGTCCTAATTCGGTCAGCGGGTGTATCGGCGGAAGCCGAGGACCCAATTCCAACTCACGTGGACGGCGCAGTCAGATGCTCCGTCCTGTGAAAGAAGTGCGCGGACGATTCACGCCTGAGTCGCGGCCTCGATCACGGTGGCAGCATCGGAAGCAAGTCGCGGGACAGGCGACTCGTCCCCCGGCGGACTGTCGCTCGGCAGGTATTGCCCCACAGTGCGGCGCAGGTAGTCCAAGTCCTGGGGATCACCGGACAGTTCAACTTGCCTCTCCAGGAATGCGAGCTCTTCCCGTCGCCGATCAATGAGGTCGGACCATCTCAACGCCCAAAGCTCAGTGGGATGAACTAGCGGAGGGCGTCCAATTAAACCAGGCTCTTCGTCCTTCTGGTACCGCAGTGTTCGAACGGCCTCCGACACCTCGCCTGAGACCATGTAAAAGGTGAATCGGTGGCTGCCGGCTCGCTGGCCGTACACCGGATTTTCCACGATTTGCGACGCGTACCGTGCGAGCTGTTGGTCGATGTGCCGGTTGGTGACTTTAACGGAGGGCCTTTTGATCTCCACGACGAGATGCTGCGTGAACTTCGCTCCTTCGTTC
>JAFKFP010000243.1 GCA_017308185.1 bacterium
TCAATACGCGAACCGTCGCTAAGCACCATCGACACGTCTGGAGCGATCCCGGGCTCTCGTTGTTGCCCTACAAGCCCAGTGATGGCAAGGCCGGCGATAGCGAGGATGCCGAGCACTGCCACGGCAATTCCCAGGAACAGGCCCCGGTGACGCGTGAAACAGGCAGTGGAAACGTACCTGATTCGCGAGCCGGTCCATGAAGCGCTTGCATCACCGGCGGGAGTGTCCATCGCTTGCTTCGCATGATCATCCGGCCCGAACTCTGGAACGCTCGTGGCGCCACCTCGAAGTTCAATTACGACACACAGCGTAGTATGCTTTGGCGAATAACGCTACCCAACACTCTGACGCCATCGCGCGTCGACTAAGCCTTAGAGCGGCTTCGGGGTGGTGGGCGGGCAGAGCCAGTAGGCCTGCCAGTCGGAGAGGCCTACCGCGCTGAAGATCACCAGCATCGTGATCAGCGTGAGAGCCAATGCAATCGCCAACGCCCGGCGCCGCGGAATCCTCACACCGGCGACTCGAAAGTCGCGGAAAGCCTGGGTACGGTTTTCTGTGAGCGCACAGAAGCCCGGTTGTGCGGCACCGATGTCGGCCTTCGCGATTGCACGCAAGAGTGGGCGATCGTCGTCCATAGCGGCCAAACATGCGCGATCGGCCGTGGCCTCACGTAGTGCCCGGTGGAGTGAGACCAAGCAAGCGCACCGTGGCCAAAGAACCGAAGACAAAATGAGGTGTACTAGCCAGCAACGCAGCGGGTCGCGATTTTGCACGTGGGAGGCCTCATGGAGGATAACTGCCTCTCGCTCACCATCGGTCAGGCTGTCGACGAGCGATTGCCCTAGGT
Organism: bacterium; assembly: GCA_017308185.1. GTDB lineage: Bacteria > Chloroflexota > Dehalococcoidia > Tepidiformales > Tepidiformaceae > JAFKFP01. The sequence continues at coordinate 848 of JAFKFP010000243.1, forward strand.
AGATCTGTGGCCGCAGTAGTCCGGCGGTGAACGTCTCGCGGCTGGCGGCGCGGAGCAGCACGCGCGCTCTAATGGACCGCCCTCCGTGCCAGAATTCGACGGGCCGGCTGACTGGGTTGAACCAGGCCGCGCGCCTGGCAATGTTGCGGTATTCGCGGTATCCCTGTAGGCCGATGCGGACCACGGTGAAAAGTGCCCATCCGAACACGAGCCCGGCTACGACCATCCCCGCGACGCCGAGCGATCCGCGACGCAGGCCATGTTGGCAGGCGTCGACCAAACGGTTTACCGGGTCCGAATCCGGATGCATCAACAACAGCGCTGGTACGGCTAGCGCCGCCAGCAAGAGCAGGGCCGTGGCCACAGTGACGAACTCGATAATCGATGCCTCGAAGGCCGGGCTGAAACGAAAATGCTGTTGGCCTGAGCTACGGCGCACCTTCATCCGCTTCCTTCCGTGAACGTGATACGACGTCGAGGCGATCATCCATCAGCAGGCCCGCCAGGATGCGGCGCTGCTCGGGTGTGAGTGTGCGCACAAGGCCCGTCAGTGCCTGGTCGCCGTACTTCGTGATGGTGTCGCGAGCCATGCGTTCCCCCTGGATGCCTGATATCTCCTCGTCCGTACGGGCCTCGTAGAGGTAAGCCCGCAAACGCCGCCACCGCAGCACGTAGCCCTTCTTCCAGAGGCGCGACAGGATTGTCATGACGGTCGTGTACGCGAGGTCCCTCCCGTCCTGCTTGAGCACGTCGACAACATCGGCCACAGCCACCTTCCCACCCATCCGGACCACCAAAAAGACCTGGCGTTCGAGGGCGCCAAGGTCGGCAGTAAGGTCAGGCCGGAGAGCTTCATCAGTCATAGCACCATGTTGAACGCCTGAAAGTATCGAAAGATGTCGATGAGCGTGCCGGTGAAAATCAGTATACCCATTACAACCATAACCGTGCCCGAGACGCGCTCCACCGCCACGGTATGCCTCTGTAGGCCCTGCCGGAACCCGTTCAACTTCTCGAACGCGATGGCGGCGGCGAGGTGCGGGATCGCCATTCCAAGCGCGTACCCGCCGAGCAGCATCATCCCCTGCCACAAATCGCCGAAGACCAGGACTCCAGTCAGGATCGCCCCAAGCACTGGCCCAATACACGGAGTCCACGCTAGTGAATACGTCGCCCCGACCACAAACGACCGGCCATAGCCTGGAGTGGCGGATGTCGCTGGGCGCAGCTCGAACGAGCGAGACAGGAGAGGGATCCTGAGCACCTCCAGTTGCACGAGCCCGAACGCGATGACGGTTGCGCCGCCGATCTTGAAGAGCAGCGGCCGCATTCCTGTCAGGGCGAAGCCGGCGAGGCTAAGGCCAGCCCCTAGCGCAATGAAGACGAGCGAGAAGCCGGTGATG
>JAFKFP010000064.1:0-1079 GCA_017308185.1 bacterium
GGCGGCGAAGCGGGCCTCAGGCACGGTGGTGGCGACCACGGTGTCCGCGAGCGCGACGCGGAAGCCCAGCCGCGCGACCAGCCGACCCAGCACGTTGTCATCCGCGAGGTGATCGGCCAGCGCCTGCAGCCCGCCGATCCGGGTGAGCGTCTCCCGGCGCAGGCACATCGTGGCGCCCAAACAGTCCTGCCGCCCCATGGCCCGCGCCAGCAACGCCCCGGGCAGGAAGCCGTGCGTGATCTGGGTCGCGCCCAGTTGGGCGGCGAGCGGAGCGGGAAGCCTGCGCCTCTCGTCATGTCCGCCCCTCATGCCGTTTACGGCAGAGGGGGCCGGCAGGCCGGTGTAGAGCACGGTCACCAGCCCGACATCCGGCTGCTCGAGCGCCGCGACGAGGCGCTGGAGGTAGTCGGGGCGCACGTGCAGGTCCGAGTCGGCGATCGCCAGCACATCGTGCTTCGCGTCCGGCAGCATGTTGATCAGGTTGCCGACCTTGCGGTTCGCGCCGTGCAGCGTCGGATCCACCACCAGCGCGATGTCGCAGGCGGGGAACCGTGCCTGCAGCCGCCGGACCACGGCGATCGCGGGATCCGCCCCATCCTGCACGCCGAACACGATCTGGAACGGCGCCGGGTACTCCTGTTCGCACAGGCTGGCCAGCGCGGCCTCCAGCAGCGGCTCGTCTCCGTGCAGCGGCTTCAGCACCGTGATCGGTGGCAGGGCGTCGGGCGGGCGCACCGGCTGCGCCGTGAAGCGCCGCGTCAGCATCCACCCCGCAACCGCCTGACACCCGCCCACGGCGGACAGCGCCGCAGCGATGCCGGCCAGCGCGCTCATCCGGCGCGGCTCACGACCAGCGCGACCATGTGGCGCGGCTCACGAGCGGATGGTGCCGCCCGACAGGTCGGCCGTCTTGCGATGCAGGCTCGCGATCAGCGCCTCGGCGTCGCCATGGGCGAGCAGGGCACGGAAATCCGACCGCTGCACCGCGACGCGGGAAATTGTGCCGTCGAGCAGCACGTCCACGATCCGCCAGCCATTGTTCTGGTGCATGACGTAGTCGATGCGCACCGCGTCGCCCT
>JAFKFP010000064.1:1162-15249 GCA_017308185.1 bacterium
AGGTCGCGATGGTGAAGTCGCGGAACGCCGTGGACAGCGCCTTCCTGGCCGTCTCGTCCAGCGTCGCCCAACGCGCGCCCACCGACACCCGCAGCACGGTGTCGAGGTCGTAGACCTGGTCGATGACCGGGGCGAGCGTCTGGAACCGCTGGGGGAAGGGCGTGCCCTGTCCCTGCTTCATCAACTGCTCGAGGGCGGTGTACAGCGCCAGAGCCATCATCGGCAGGGTCTGGTAGAGGCTGGGCCCGCGAATGACGGTGGTCGCCATCAAGGCCGACGCCGCGACTAGAAGACCAATCGAGAGGAACGCCTTGCGGCGTGCCCCGGCTAGCTCGCGCTCCTCTTCTTCGAAAATCCCCGCTTGGTCGGGAGGACGAACGGTGTAGCCGATGTCCTCGAGCGCCTCCTGGATCTCCAGTGGCTCGACCCGACGGGGGTCGTATTCCACCAGCGCCTCTTCATGGGCGATGGACACCTGTACTGACTGGACCCCGTCGAGCCTCCCAACTGATTTGCGGATGGAGTCGGTGCACAGCGAGCAGTGCATGCCACCGACTTTAAGTTGTAGCTTGGCCATGCCTTCGCCGGGCCGGCTCGCATCAGGCGCTGGCAGTGGCCGCACAGGCGGCTTGGTGGTCACGCGGGTTCTCCGTTCTGCTGGACGGCGAACCCAGCGAATTCCAATTTGGCCTGAATCTGGTCGGTGGTCGTTTGAGTTGGGTCGAAAACGACCCGAACTTGCTGACTGTCCGCTGATGCTGCGACTTCGGTAACTCCGGCAATCAGGCGCAGCGCACGGACAATGCGCTGCTCGCACCCGGAGCAATGAATCGGAGTAGCCGTGGTGGTAGTGAAAGTGAGTGTTTGGCTCATGGCGGAAGTGGCTCCTTGCCCAGAGGGGTATAGCCGACGGGTCGAAACGCCGGCCTGACTGAAGTTTGAACCTTCTACTCCACTGGAAAGTCAAGTGGTGATTTCGAGCGCGAGACGAGAATGGCCGTAAATCGAGTCATCGCGGCCGCCGAAACACTGGCGCAAAACCAGTCCTGTTTCTGCGTGGACGGCCACAGCAGCAAGTTGGAGCCTGACGGCACCGGCGTGGGCTCCCTTGGTAACGGCTAGCTCGCATGCGCAGTTGGGCTCGGGCACTGCTAGATCTCGCCTCAAGGCCATGCGCAGGCCCCTCCATTCGGGCCGAGGAACGAGTTGGGACGGACTTTTGACGCCACGCCTTCCAACAGGCTGGAAGGCCAAGAGCCTGGACAAGGCGTTGTTGCGAGGCGGAAGAAGAAGGGTGCCAGGCCCGAAGAGAGGCTAGCGCGCTGGCGAGCGCGCTAGCCCCGGCCTGGAGATCTCAGTCAGGTCGTGCACGACGTGATGGTGTTCGATGACACCGCAGATGTGGCCGTCGCCGCAGATCGTCTCGGAAGCTTCTGCCTCTAGCATGACAAGCTCGTGACGGAAGGCCTCCAGCGCTCGAAGCTGGTCATCGACGGTGCCAAGCTTATTGCGGATGAGGTCGCGCAGATGCCCGCAGGGCTGCGTCCCCCGGCCGCGCAGGGCCACCATTTCGTGAATTTCAGCCAGCGTCAGGCCGACTGCCCGAGCCTTCAGGATGAAGGCCAACCGTTCCTGATCGTCGGATCGGTAGAGGCGATAGCCCGACTCCGTTCGCTCCGGCTTTGGCAGCAACCCGATGCTCTCGTAATAACGAATGGTTTTGGGGTTGATGTCCAGTTCCGCTGCCAACTCGCCGATACGGATTCGACCGGTTGCGTTTGTTCTCATGCCAACATTATAGCGTACTGGAGGGTTCGCGGATCCGTCGCAGCGTCCGCTCAGCCTCACTGCCGTCGCCAGCACAGGATCTGCTCACCGCTGTGCTCGAGATTATCCACTGACGCTCAGGGGCCCAGATGGCATCGCGTCACGGCAGATCCTTTGTAAACGCCTGGAGCGGATGCAGACCGACTGGTGCCCTTGGACCGAATTCCGGGACAATGAATGGAGCGCCCGGCCGCACAGTCCCTTCATCGAATCTCGAAGGAGGAACGTGTGCAACGTCACGAAGTCCCCACCCACCTGAACATCGAAGACAAGGCCTTTGCTGGGCTGACGATGCGGCAGCTGATGGTCGCCATCATCGGTCTGGCCCTCGCGTACTCGGCGATGAGCCAAATGCCCCTGCCGCTCCCCGTGCGCCTGACTGCTGGCGCGGTCGTCCTGCTGTTGACTGCCGCGTTCTCGCTCTGGCAGCCGGCGGGACGCTCATTGGAAGACTGGGCGTTCGTGCTGCTGCGTTACGTCAGCGTGCCGCGCGTCGTCGTCTGGCGCGTGCGAACACCGCACCTTGCCGAGACTGACGACCCAAGTCGCTTCGAGATCGTTCTGCCGGATGAGGTCGCCACCATCACGCCGGAGCGCCAACCATGACCGCGGCGGGGAAGCACGGAAGCGTTCAGGACCTCCTGCCGCTGGAGGACGTAGTCGAAGGCCTCATCTGCCTCCGGGGCGGCGAGTACCGGGCAATCATTCAGGCGCAGAGCGTGAACTTCGCCCTGAAGTCAGAAGAGGAGCAAGAGGCGGTGATGGCCGGCTACCGGTCATTCCTCAATTCGCTCAGCCATCCGGTCCAGATCCTTGTCCGCATCCTCCCGACCAACATCGAGCCGTATCTCGCCGGGTTTCGACAGAACCTATCCGCGCACGGGAACACCGATGCGATCCGACGTCTCGCCATGGACCACGAGACCTTCGTCCGGCGACTGGCCCGCGAGCGGACGCTGCTCGAGCGACGTTTCTACCTCGTGGTCCCGGCGGGCGACTTCGACACGATCGGGGCCGTAGCCATCCGCTGGCCGTGGAAGCGCGACGGACGGCGTCTCGATGACCAGCACCTTGCCGTCGCTGCTGCGCAACTGGACGCGCGCTGCCAGGAGATCGCCCAAGGGCTCACCTCGTTCGGCGTGACCTCCCGGCGACTGGAAAGCGAGGAACTGGCCGAGCTCTGGGCGGCGTGTCTTTGTTCACAGGTCTCGCAACTGTCGCCGTCGCTCATTGCCGGCGCCCGCCCGGTCGTCGCCGCCCCGCGAGCGAGGGAGGGGATCCATCATGGTTAGCAACCCTCGTGTTAATCGTCGCCACCGGCGCCATGAATCGTCGGCGGACGACATTCGGTTCGAACGGGGCATGCGCTCCGCAATCGATCACCTGGCGCCGGCGGCCATCGAAGCGTCGCGTTCGCATCTCGTGATAGATGGCCGCTACGTCCGAGTGCTCGGACTAAGCGACTACCCTCGCTACGTCCACCCCAACTGGCTCGCACGCCTCATCGACTTCGACGAGCCATTGGACCTAAGCCTCCACATCGACCCGCTCGACTCGGCGACGACAGTCCGGCGGCTCACCCACAAGCTGGTCGAGTTGCAGTCCTCGCGCCTGCTCGACGCCCGCAGCGGCAAGATCGCGAGCGCCGAACGCGAAGTCGCATACGAGGACGTGGAGCGTCTGCGCGATGCCCTCCAACGCGGTGAAGAACGCGTGTTCTCGGTCAGCCTTTATGCGTGCCTGCGATCCGGCTCACCCGCAGCGGTCGACGACCTCAACCGCCGGGTAGAGACGGCGCTCGGCGGGATGATGGCCTCTTCGCGCGCGGTGCTTTTCGAGATGCTGCAGGGGTTGCTGTCGTGCCTGCCGGCCGGACGTGACTACCTCGGCCGGTACCGAAACCTCGATACCACCAGCGCCGCCACGATGATCCCGTTCACGTCGAGCCACCTCTCGATGAGGGAGGGCATCCTCTACGGGATCAGCGTCCACAACAACTCACTCGTCATCTTCGATCCCTTCAGCCGGGAGCTTGAGAACAGCAACAAGGTGGTCTTTGCGAAAAGCGGTGCTGGTAAGTCTTACGCCTGCAAGGTCGAGGCGCTGCGAGCCCTGATGCGCGGGATCGAGTACTACATCATCGACCCGGAGGACGAGTACGGACGCATCTGCGAGAGCGTCGGCGGCCAGTACATCCGGCTGTCGGGCAGTTCGGCCCACCATATCAACCCGTTCGACCTGGGCGCTGGAGCAGCCCGCGAGAGCGAGGGCCAGGACGCGCTGACCGAACGCCTGCTCGCGCTCCAGGGGCTTTTCAGCCTCATGTTGGCCGACAAGGGAAGCGTGCTCTCGCCGCGCGAACGCGGAGCGCTGGACCGCTCGCTCTTGGAGACCTACAGCCGCGCGGGAATCACACGCGACCCGACAACGCACCGCAAGCCCGCTCCCGTCCTGCGGGACCTCTATTTGCTCCTGCGAGAGCAGGAGGATCCGCTCGGTCTGGCCGACCGCCTTGAGCGGTTTGTGGACGGCAGCCTCGGAGAGATCTTCTCCTCTCCGACATCGGTCGACCTCGCCCGCCCGTTCGTCGTCTTCAACATCCGAGACCTCGAGCCGGAACTGCGGCCCCTCGGGGTCTACCTCATCGCCGACCACATCTGGCGCGAGGTCCGGCGCAACCGCAAGCCACGGATGCTGCTCATCGACGAGGCGTGGTCACTGATGCAACACGAGGAGGGCGCACGGTTCCTGTCGTCGATGGCGCGCCAGGCGCGGAAGTACTACCTCGGACTCACGACCGTGACGCAGGACGTCGAGGATTTTCTGGCGACATCCGAGGGGCACACCATCCTCGCTAACTCGTCGGTCCAGCTCCTGATGCGCCAGGACAGCTCGACGATCGACGCCGTCTCGCACACCTTCCGGCTGAGCGCGGGCGAACGCGAATTCTTGCTGTCGTGCCGCAAGGGCGAGGGCCTGTTCTTCGCGTCGGGCAACCACATCGCCCTCCGCATCGAAGCCAGCCCCTTCGAGCACAGCCTCGCCACCACTGACCCTGCCGAGCTCGAACACCGCGAGAAGGAGGCCAGCGATGGCATCGCTTGAGATCGACCTCATCAAGCGCGACAACCCGTTGGAAAGGGTGATGACCGAACACGGTGTGAAGCTGCAACGGCGCGGCGGCCGGTTCGTGGCACGCTGTCCGTTCCACGACGAGCAGCACCCGAGCCTGGTCGTCTATCCCGACACGCGTAGCTTCTACTGCTTCGGATGCCGGGCGTCCGGTGATGTGATCGATTTTGTTCGGCGCGCCGACAGCGTGGACTTCAAGGAAGCGATTCGGCGGCTGTCGAACGGCAACGGCAACGGATTCGAGCAAAATGCGCTTCCACAGCCGGCCCGGTTGACCATCGACGACCAACTCATCCTCGCCGCCGCGAGCAACCTCTATCACGAAGCGTTGCTACGAACCGAACCAGCGCTCGAATACCTGGACTGGCGCGGCATCCCGCGTGCGGTCGCGCGACGGTGCCGGCTCGGCTTCAGCGACGGCCGCTCGCTCCGGCCCTTCCTTCAGCGGCACAGGCTCAGTCTGCGGCGTGCGGGGCAGCTCGGCCTGTTGCGCCCGGACGGTAGCGAACCGCTCGCGGGAAGGGTCGTGATTCCGGAACTCCGCGACGGCCAATGCATCTGGATGGTTGGACGTGCGCTCGATGGCCGGCGTCTGAAGTACCTCGGGCTCTCGTTGCCGAAGCCCATCCTTGGCTACGAACGGGTCCGTGGGCAGCGGCGACTGTTCGTCACCGAAGGCGCGTTCGACTACCTGACCGGTGTCGCCTGGAACCTTCCCATCTGCGCGCTCCTCGGGACGCACGTCCGGGCTGAGCGCCTAGCGTTCCTCCAGCGTGCCCACCGGGTAGTCCTGGTCTTCGACAACGACGAGCCAGGCCAAACGGCTGCGGAGGAACTCGCGGGAACGCTCGGTCACCGCGCCTGCATCTTAGCGTTGCCTGCCGACGTGAAAGACCTCAACGAGCTCGCGGGCAGACCCGGAGGAAGCGACGCATTCTTCCGACTGCTTCGCGAAATGGGTAATGCGAGCAAGGAGGACGGGCATGCGTCGTCACAATGAATACCGTCCTGTCCTACACGAACTCGTGCCCTCACCGCATGACGATGAGCCCGTCGCCCGTGCCCGCGCGGCGTTCTCCGGTCTTGCGGGTGTGCGGGGAGTGGCGTTCGAGGTCGCGGCGAGCGACCGCAGCCTGCGATTCTACGTTCGCTCGACATCGAACGATGGGGCGCACTCGGTCTTGGCCCAACTGCGCGGTGCATATCCCCAGGTTGCGCTGCAGCCAACCGACCTGTCCCGTGAGGATCCCCTCTCCACCGCAGCCCATGAAGTCGCTGCGTCAGTCGAATTGCAGTTGAGCCGCGACTCTGCATTCCCGCTCGATACCGATGTTCGTCACGGTGACCCATTCCTCGGGGTGCTCGCAGCGGCAGCGGCCGGACTTGGCGGCGGCGGTCGCGTGGTGTGCCAGCTAAGTTTGGGCGCACCTCCGCCACGCCGATGGGTCGCAAGTGTTCGTGCGAGGACCGCTCGTGGTACCGCCCCCTATCGTGTGTCGTCACCGTCGGACGCCTCGACAAACTTGCTGCCACTGCTCGGGCTCGCGGGCATCGGAGCGCTTGGTTTCCAGCTCTTCGACTGGTACCGGGCAGGAGACTTCCTGCGGCTGGCGGCCGTGATTGGAGGCTCGCTGGTCGCCGTCCCCATCTCAGGCGCCATCTGGTCTCGCATCGCCGCCGGCAAGGAACAACTGACACCTGCGCTTGCGGACCAGAAGCTGGCGTTTCCATCGTTCAACGTCGGCTTGCGCGTGGTCGTCATCGGCGACGACGAGCCGCGCCGCCTTGGCGCCATAGCGGAGCGCGTCGCCGCCGCGTACGAAGGTTTCGACCACGCGGCGGGCAATGGTCTCCGGCCTCGACGCGCACGCTACGACCGGCAGGCATCGCGAGACTTAACATCGTCTGGGCTTCGCCGGAAGGCGATTCTCAACGCAGCGGAACTCGCGGCGCTGTGGCACCTGCCCGACCCAACGTGCGGCCTTCCGTTGGCCGAGCGTCCTGTCGCCAGGCGCGTGATTCCGTCGGATGGACTCGTCTCTCGCGGCTGCCGCGTTGGCATCTCCCGGCATCAGGAGCGGTCGGTTCCGGTGCACGTTCCCCGGTCGGCGCTCTTCCGCAACCACCTCATCCTGGCGAAAACGCGGCGCGGGAAGTCCACCTTCCTCCAGCACGTGGCGTCGCACCTAATGCAGGAATTGGACACGGGCCGTGAACGTCTGCTGCTAGTTGTTATCGAGCCCCACCAGGACCTGGCTGAAAGCGTCCTCAGCGTCGTGCCAACGGGAATCCAGAACCGAACGGCATACCTCAACCTCACGGACCGTGAGCGGCCCGTTGGACTCAACCTCCTCGATGTCGCGCTGTTTCCGAACCGCGACCGTACCGCCGAGAACATCGTGGCGATGCTCCATCGGCTCTGGCCCGACAACTGGGGCCCGCGCATGGAAGGCGCATTGCGGGCGGCACTTCTCTCGCTCCATCAAGCCAACCAGGTCCGACGCCGGGAGAACCAGTACACGCTCCTCGATGTTGTGCCGCTGCTGACGAGCGCCGAGTTTCGGCAGCGCGTGATGTCGCAGGTGCCCGACCAGACGCTCTGGGCCTGGTGGCACGACAACTACGACCAGGTCGGCCGCGCCTTCCAGCAACAGATCGCCAACCCTGTCACGACCAAGGTCGGCCGCTTTCAGGTGACTGAAGCAGCGAGGCTCACGCTCGGCCAGGCCCAATCCACCATCAACCCCCGCGGCCTGCTGCGCGATGGCGGCGTGCTGGTGGTGAATTCCGCAGTGGGCACGCTTGGCGAAGGTGGTGCGGCGCTCATCGGCGCAACAATTCTCAACTTGCTCTCCCTCATCGTTGAAGACCAAATAGAACTCCCCGCAGACCACCGCAGCCGGCTGGTCGCACTCGTCGACGAATCGAGCACCCTCGGCGGGGCCGACTATCCGCGAATGATGAGCGAGCTGGGCAAGTACGGTGCCAGCTTTGTCCTCGTCACTCAGTCGTTGGCAAAGCTCGACGCGATCGACAGCGCCCTCCGTCCGACGGTGTTCGCCAATATCGACAGCCTCACGGTCTTTCAGGTGAGCGCGGAGGACGCGCGTTACCTGGTGCCGGAACTCGGCGGCGAACTCGAAGTGCCCGACCTCGTGTCGCAGGACGATTTTGAATGCTACGCACGCTGGTCGTCGCGCGGTCACCGGAACTCAGCGTTCTCGCTGCACATCGACCCACCGGCCTCACTCGACCCCTCCCGGGTGCATGCCATCGCAGCGCGCTCGGCGCTGCAGTTTGGGCGACCCCGAGCAGAGGTAGCACGTGAGGTCGACCGCGTTTTGACAGCACGCGGTCTCAAGACCGGACAACGTCAGTTCGAGGGCTGGCTCGAGCCACAAGAACCCGCCGGAGCTCTGGCAGGAAACGGGACTGACGCTGGCCGACCGAGACGCAACGAACATCGGGACAGGAGGACCTAGGACGATGGCGACAGATTTTGACGCGACCCGCCGATCGGAAGCGCTTTCCTGGATTGCCCGTCTCCCGTTCGTCTCAACTTCCCAACTGGCGTTGCTGCTCGGTGACCCGTATCCGGATGTGGCCTCCGTGCTCCACCATCTCGACGGACAAGGCTGGGTGGATTGGATCGATTCACCATCGCCGAACGCCCAACCCGGTCGCCTGTACATCCTGTCGGAGCCGGCGCGGAAGTGGGCCGGGGAGGCACTCGGGAATCGACCTAATTCAGGCGTGCTGGCGCTCCCCTTAGCGCGGAACGAAATCCTCCACCGCCTCGGCAACATCGAGGCTTCCATCCAGTTGAATCGCTTCGCTGCCGCCTTAGTCGTTTCGTCCCGGCTCGAGCCGCACGCAACGGTAGTCGACTTCCAGGCGCTGCCGGTCCGCCGTCGCGACTCGTGGTGGCCGGCCGGCGTTCATGGCTTTGCGACGGTTCGTTGTAGTGACCGGTACGCGACACCTTTTGTCGCGGTGGACCGGGTAGGCGCGCCGGCAATCCATCGAAAGGCGACGGTGGCAGGTTGGTACGCCCACCAAGGCCGACAGGACTCTTCGACACGGGTCTACGACCGCCAGATCCTCGTTTTGACCGCGGCCCTCAAGCGGCCGGATGAGTGGGCACTGGCGGTCCGCCAGGCCGCCGACCGCCGTGGCGCCTTGACCTTAGACGTGCTCATCGCCAGCCGGGAAGCAAGCTCACTTGGCATCCTCCAGGCGCCAATCTGGCAATCATCCGAGGAGCGCGCCCCGCTCAGCCTGCAGGCTGGCCTGCGGTGGCGGCCGGGCGAGGCCCCGTCTTCTCCCCTCTCGTCCGCACTCGAATTCAGACCAAGCGAGCTTCCGAGTTCGCTCCGGCTACACGAGTGGGCTCGGCGCACAGTCGCCGAACCGCCCACGAGGGCTCGGCGGGGAACCGGTGAACGTGTTGCGGCACTCTCGCTGTCCACCACGCCCGAGCAGACGAGCCTGCTGGAATGCGTTGGCCGACTCCCGCTGCTCACGGAATCGGATTTGTCACTTGTCCTCGCCACTCCGCAGCATCTGCTTCGGCGGCAGCTGGACCGTTCGCTGCGGCAAGGCCTCGTGGAGGTGATGCCCCCCGCAGTCGAACCAAATCGGTTCGTGCTCGCCGAGTTCGGGCTGAGGTTGCTCGCCGCACGCGCAGGCGTGCCGTTCCGGCGGTTCGCGGAGCACACGTCCTTGGTGGCCGCGTTGCCCGGCGCGGGCGGGGGACGGCTCGATACGCTGGTGCGGCAGTTCGAACACACCGTCGGTGCGAACAGCTTCTTCGTCGCCTGCCTCGCTCGCAGCAAGCCGGACGGATCGCGGCTTGTTGCCTGGCGGAACACCATCGAAGCCGCCGTACGATACGAGTCAGGCGGGGTGCGGCGATCGCTGCACCCGGATGGAGCAGGCGATGTCACGCATGAGGGCCTGCCCTACGGGTTCTTCCTTGAGTGGGATCGCGGGACCGAGCGAATCGCGGTCCTGCTCGAAAAGCTTGAGCGGTACGGGGCATACTACCGCGCGCTCGGCCGCGCGTCGGCTTCGGCTCCCGCGCTGCTGATCGTCACGCCGTCGCCGCATCGCGAGGACGTCATCTGGCAGGCGGTAGACGCGGTCTTCGCTGCTGGGACCGGTCGCGAATGCGTGCTCACCACAGTCGCCTCCCTGATTGCCCAGCGCGGCCCATACGCTCCGATCTGGCGGTCACGGACCTCCGTCCGCCGCAGTTCGTGGCCAGGGTAGTGGCGCCATGTTGGGCCACCTGACGCCTCAGGAGCGATTGGAGCGAATTGCGGAGCTCCTCTTGCGCGCGATTTCGCTCGACGTACAGCACTCCGACCATCGCGATGAGGATCCGAACGCGGATAGGGATGAAAACCACACCGGGCGCGATCACGGAAAGACGCGGCGCAGCGGCCGCGAAGTTGCGTGAAGATCACCGCAATGGGATTGCCACTGGAAGCGGGTCTGACGAATCTGGTCGTCCGGTCGGCCACGTTCCCGCCGCTCGAGGAGGAATCATGCGCTGCGCGATCTATACCCGTGTCTCCACTGACGAGCAGGCCAAGAGCGAGTACAGCTCCCTCGATAGGCAGCGCGAAGTCTGCATCGCCTACATCGACATCCACCGCGAGCAGGGCTGGCACCTTGTGCAGGTATACGAGGACGGAGGCTACTCGGGGAAAGACCTCCACCGCCCGGGTCTTCAGGAACTCGTTCAAGACCTGAGCGAGGGCAAGATCGACGCGATCGTGACCTACAAGATTGATCGGATCTCCCGGTCGCTGAAGGACTTTTACGACTTCTGGGAGGTGCTCAAGGACAACAACGTCACCTTCGCCTCAGCCACGCAGCACTTCGACACCTCGGACTCCACCGGGATGCTCATGCTCAACATCCTCCTGAGCTTTGCCCAATTCGAGCGGGAAGTGACCCGGGAACGCACCTTGAGCAAGATGGCCGGCAGGGCGGAGAAGGGCCTTTGGAACGGAGGCTACGTCCCCATCGGGTTCGACTACACAGCGGACACGCAGGAGTTGCGGCCCAGCGAACAGGAGGCGCCGATCGTCAGCTTCCTCTTTCAACGTCTCATCGAAACCAAATCACCGTCGCTCGTCGCGAACGAAGCGAACAGCCTTGGCTATCGCACCAGAGAACGGGTGGTTGTCACTCGCGACGGCACGAGCAAATCGGTCGGCGGAAACCGCTTCGACGAGGACTCCGTCAAGGCCATCATCCAGAATCCGTTGTACAAAGGTTTCATTCGCTACGACGGAAAGCTCTTTCCCGGAAACCACCTGCCCATCGTGGATCCGGAAACCTGGAATGCCGCGAACCGGGCTTGCGGACGGATGCGCGCAGACGATGGCGTCCGATTCAGGGACGACCACGTCCACCTGTTGAAGGGCATTGCGAAGTGCGGCGTCTGCGGAACCAGCATGACGCCGTACCCCGCCGGCAAAAAGGACAAAGCCGGGAAACCGTACCTCTACTACGCCTGCACGTCGGTCACCCAAGACGGGAGCGCGTCCACCTGTCCTGTCCGCAGCGTGCCCGCCCGAGAGTTCGAGTCGCTCATTAAGAGCGTGCTCATCGATCTCGGGAGCGATAGCGCCGTGCTCCAGGCATGCGTCGACGCCGCCAATCGCGAGGCGCTCGTGTCGGTCGAGGAGTTGCAGGAGCGGCAACGGCGGAACCACGACGAGATAGCCCGGTTAACAACAGGCATCCGCCGGATCATCGAGATCATGAAGGAGACGGACCTCCTCGGGCCCGACGTGAGAGCTGAATACAAACAGCTCATCCAGGAGAAGGAACGGCTGAGCACGGCGGTCGAAAAGCTTCAGATGGACATCGACCGGCGCCAGAAGAAGGTGTTGGATGTCGAGGTGATTCGCCGCAGCCTGGTCGATTTTGAGCGGCTGGTGAATCTACTTCCGGTCCAAGATCAGAAGGAACTGTTCCAACTCCTCCTGAGGGAAGTCAAAGTTCACCCCTTCGACCCTGAGCGTGAGAGCCCGCCCGACGCCACCGCGGGAGCGCTCGCTACGAAAGTCCGGTCGAAGTGGTACCGGGTGGAAATCACGCTCCACCAGCTCCCGGGCGTGGGCCTCGGCGAGCAGGTTCGGGGAGGAAGTTCGGATAAAAGAGGAAGTGGCTCCCCGACCTGGACTCGAACCAGGAACACCGCGGTTAACAGCCGCGTGCTCTACCATTGAGCTATCGGGGAACAGCTTCAATATTCCGGGTGAGGTCGCAAAGGCGCAAGTGTTCGAGGCGCCGCCGGGCGTGTGACTGCGGGCGCCGTTAGACTCACCCTATGGCCCGAAGTACCGCCTCCCAGCGTCGCGCTGTACGCGTTCCGGTCCAACCTCGGCCTACTGCCCGCGTGGCAGCGGAAACGAACGGACTGCCGCGTTCGCGTTGGTACCTGGCCCTCGCCCTCGTCGCCATTACGCCCGTTCTTGTTGCCGTCGCGCTGCGCGAGGGATTCGCGGCAGAGATCGCCGACCTCCTCAGGTTCAGCCTGTCGATGCTCCTCATGAACGGCACGGTGCTTGTGGTGGCGTGGCTGCCGTTCCACCAACCTCGTAGTGCCAATGCTCCGCGAGCGCCCCGAACGGCGGTCGCGCTTGCCGCATGTGCGGGCGGTGGCGCGCTGCTCGTTACCGCGACGATCGCGCCCGGCGCATGGCTTGCCGGGCTCGCGATGTTCGCCTGCTACGGCGTCGACGCCGCCACGGGACGTGACCGCGGGCTGCGATGGATACCTCTCGTACTTGGACTGGCACTCATGGTCTGTTGGGTGTTCGCCGGTGTGGGTCGTTGGGACGCGGTCCTCTGGTGGAGCCTCGCCCTCGCGCTTTCTGCCGGGCTCGCACTCAACGCCGCCTCGAAAGCTGGCGACCCTGGCAGAGTCACAAGGCGCTCGCTTTCGGGAGCACTCGCTGGCGTGGGGTTGCTCTGTTCGATCGGCGCCATCGTGCTTGCCGCGCGCGCGCCGGGCGCGGCTGTTCTCATCGCCGTCGAGGGGGCGTTTGCACTGGTGCTGATGCAACGCGCGGCCCGCAGCTTCGGGCAGCGCGGCGTGTTCGGCGCCGCCTGCGCAGCGTGCACGCTTGCCAGCGTGGTGTTTGTTCTAGCGGTTTAGCACGTCGTCTTCGATGCGATGCAACCGGCTGTCGATGCTTCGCATTGAGTGCCGGAGGATGGCCATCGAAATGAAGAAGTCAAGCCACAAGAGCAACACGCCGATGGTCACGAACACGATGCGGATGATCTTCTGGTCGATAAAGATGCCCAGAAGCAGGAACGCGATCCCCGCACCCGAGACAAGCGATGGCAAAACGATGAGCATGAGTCAGACCACCGCCAGTTCGCGTTGCATCTGGGCGAGCCCCATGGGGCCAAGGTTGAGCGCGGCTGCGTGCCATGCTTTCAAGTCGAAGTCCGCGCCGCGGCGCCGCCTGGCGGCTTCGCGCGCATCGAGCCAGCACCGCTCGCCGACTTTGTAGCTGATGGCCTGCCCGGGCGCGCCGAGATAGCGCGTCACCTCGCTCTTCATGAAATCCTCCGGGAATTGGGCTCGCTGCCGGGCAAAGATATCTCCCAGCGCAGCGTCCCACGTTTCGCCGCCGTGGAACTCCTCCGTCTTCGGGATGGCGAGCGAAAGGTGCATGCCGATATCGACAATCACGCGCACGGCCCTCATGGTCTGCGCGCGCAACATCCCGAGGTAATAGTCGGGGTTCTCAAGGTAGCCCAGTTCGCCCATCAGCCGCTCTGCGTAGAGCGCCCAGCCCTCAACATACCCGGAGGTGCCTCCCATGAGCCGCTGGAACCGTGAAAGCTCCCCTGCCAGGTACTTCGTAGTCGCTATCTGAAAATGGTGCCCGGGCACACCCTCGTGATAGGCGATTGAGACCTCGCCCCAGAGCGGAAAGCGCGTCTTACCCAGAGTCGGGTACCAGGTACGGCCCGGCCTGCTGAAATCTTCTGACGGTCCGGTGTAGTACATCGCCGCAGCCCCGCCCGGCGGCGCGATCATGGCCTCGATCTTCTTGACCGGTCCAGGGAGGTCGAAGTGGACGCCATCGAGC
>JAFKFP010000244.1 GCA_017308185.1 bacterium
GGCGACGCTCGTGCTCGCCGGGAACAGCGGCCGCCTCGAGGCACGACTCCGCGCCGAGGCGGCGCGCCTCGGCATCACGGAACACGTGCGTTTCGCCGGGTACATCGGCGATGACACGCTACGGCCGCTGTATAGCGGCGCGCTCGTGCTGCTGTTTCTATCGTTGTTCGAGGGCTTCGGGCTGCCGCCACTCGAGGCCATGTCCTGCGGCACACCGGTCATCGCGACCGAACGGCCTGCCATGACCGAAGTCCTCGCAGATGCGGCACGCTTCGTGCCAGCGCGAGACCCGGCAGCAGTCGCCGCGGCAGTTGAAGCACTGGCGACTGACCAGGAAGCGCGCAACGGTCTCGCCGCCCGCGGGCTCGAACACGCAGCCACGTACTCGTGGGCGCGTGCGGCGGCTGAAACGGTCGCGGTTTACCGTGAGGTCAGCAAACGATGAAGCTCGGCATCGTCATTGTCACGTTCGAATGCCGGGAGTTCGCGCTGGCATGCATCGCCTCGATAGCGGTGCACCTGCCAGAAACGATGCAATCGACCGTCGTGGTCGACAACGCTTCGCATGATGGCACCGCCGACGCGGTGCGGTCCGCCTACCCGTCTGTAGAGGTGATCGCGAAAGGATGGAACGCGGGGTTTGCGGCGGCCGCCAACACAGGTATGCGTGCGCTCGAGGGCTGCAACGTCATCTGTCTTCTCAACCCGGATGCGGAAGTGCTTGATGGCCATTTGCTGGATGCGGCCTTGTACCTGGACGAGCATCGTTCGCTCGGTATCGCCGGGGTGCGTGTCGAGAATGCAGATGGGACGATCCAGGCATCGTGCAGAGAGTTCCCGGGGCACGGCACGGCGTTGTTCAACCGGCACTCGCTCGCTACGCGCTTTCTGCCCGGCAACCGGTGGTCACGGGGCTACCTGATGAGCGACTGGCCGCACGACGAGATCAGTGACGTGGACTGGGTCTCCGGGGCATGCATGCTCATCCACCGGCGGACGATTGAGCAGCTTGGCCGCCTCGACCCCCACTTCTTTTTCAGCATCGAGGACGTGGATTACTGCCGCCGCGCACATGACGCGGGCATCGGCGTCATCTACTACCCGATGGCGCGTGTGCGGCACCTGGTGGCGTTACTACAAGAAGCATATGCCTGGGAGCGTTGCGCTCGATGTGGTCACTGCGGCGGGGATCGCGGCGCGGCTGGCCCTGCATGCAAGCTCGCATGCGATTCGGGCGGGCGTCAGGCAGATTCGCACACGATCATGACTCTTCGCTGACGTGCCGGGTTCGCAGCATAACGACACGTGCTGAGTTCCAGAGCGTGGTCACGTAACCGAGCGTGGCGAGCAGGCCCACCGCGAACACGAGGACAGCAGCGCCCACAACGGCGGAACCCACGCTCTTGTACCAGAAGTGGAGGAGTACGGCGGCAAAGCAGAAGATGGCGGTTATAGCCCAGCTTGTGATGGTGACGCTCATGGGGCGCATCCCGAAGATTCGCTCGATGCGGTGGTGCATGTGGTCCAAATCCGCATGAAAGGGATGGCGCCTGTCAAGAAAGCGGCGGACGAACGCGAGCCCGGCATCAAGCACCGGCAATGCCAGTGCGACGAGCGGTATATAGAGGGGCACCCGGCCGGTTGTATCGACGAAGCCGGCGATACTCAGACCAGCGATGGCGAACCCGAGGAAGTAGGCGCCCGAATCACCAAGCAGCTTTCGTGCGCTGGGCAGGTTGAACGGGATAAAGCCCAGCGCTGACCCGGCGAGCGCGGCAAAGAGGAGGGCGATGAGGTCGTGGCCAAGGTCCCAGGCGACGTAGGACATGGTGGAGGCGACGAGGACGCTGATTCCGGCAGCTACACCATCGCGGCCGTCGATGAGGTTCATGGCGTTCGTCACGAGCACGATCCAAACGATCGTGACGACAGGGTCGGCGGCGTGGAGCTTCACAGTCCCGCCACCGGGGAAGGTCATTTCGCCGACGTGATAGCCGCAGAGGTAGAGCACGACGGCCGCGGCTATCTGGATGCCGAACTTGGTGCGCCAATCGAGGTCACGGAAGTCATCGCGTGCGCCGGCGAGGAAGATCACGCCACCGCAGATGCCGAGCGCGAGGAACTGGCCCCAGTCGTTCGCAAGGATGTGCCGGGCGTGGGGCGAGGCGAAGGCGAGGATCGCCGGAGCAAGAAGGAAGCCCGCCACGATGCTGAATCCGCCGATGCGGGGACGCCAGTTGCGTGTCGGGTCGCGGTCAGCCTTGGTTGGTAGCCGGAGGAGCAGCGTCAGCGGAAGCGCCACCAGGCAGGCGACCGCAGCCATGGCCACTTCGATCCCCAAAGTGTGTCCCCCACGGTGCCACGCTCGCATCCGAATGACGATGCGGCATCGCCACCAAGCGTATCGTACCCCCATGTTCGGTTGTGTGAACCAGCAGGCGTAAATGTTGCGCAGTTGACTGGCAAAATCGGCGAAGGCGAGATCGCCAAACGTGAGCCGGGGAGGCAATGCGCGGGCCGTGACGCGGCGGAGCGGCGACCGCGCGGGACCACGGTCGCGCGGGAATACCCCGAGGGCGGCTGATCCGTCTCGCCGCTATCTATCCATAGTGATAAATTGAGGTTCGCCGAGCGCGCCCTTCATCCCGGCCATGTGACGCGGCCGGGTTCTTTTTCGCCACGGCAATCCTGCCCGCCCGGGCCATCACGAGGTGCAGCCTATGACAACCGAAGCGCAGTCCGAAAAGCCGAGTGTGAAGCAGAAGCTCGATGAATTGCTCACAATGAAGGCGGAGTATGCGCTGGGCGGCGGCGAAAAGCGCATCGAGGCGCAGCACGCGCGAGGGAAGCTGAGCGCCCGGGAGCGGATCGACCTGCTGATGGACGCCGGCAGTTTCGA
Organism: bacterium; assembly: GCA_017308185.1. Lineage (GTDB taxonomy): Bacteria > Chloroflexota > Dehalococcoidia > Tepidiformales > Tepidiformaceae > JAFKFP01. Next base: position 2,900 of record JAFKFP010000244.1, read on the forward strand.
TGAACTCGACCCGCTTATGCGGCCGCGAGGGGCCGCCGCCTCGAACCCCGGCGGTGAGGCTGTTGTCACCGGCTGGGGCAAGGTCGAAGGGCGCCCGGTCTTCGTGTTCGCGTACGACTTCACGCTCATGGGCGGGTCGTTGAGCGAGGCGGTCGCCGAGAAGATCCTCAAAGTCATGGACATGGCGATGATGACCGGCGCGCCGGTGGTCGGCATCATCGATTCGGGCGGAGCACGCATCCAGGATGGCCCGGAGAGTCTGCGAGGGTTCGGCGAGATCTTCGCGATGAACACCCTCGCGAGCGGCGTGGTGCCACAGATCAGCGTAATCATGGGCCCTGGCGCGGGGGGCGGCGCTTATAGCCCGGCAATTACCGACTTCATTTTTGTGACCGAGGGCAC
>JAFKFP010000278.1 GCA_017308185.1 bacterium
GGCACAAATGCGTCGAGATAGACCAGGTGCTTTACGCGGTCCCCGAGGTGGTCGAGCGCGCCGCTGACCACCATCCCGCCATAGCTGTAGCCGACGAGCGTGATGTCGCGGAGGTCTTCATACCACACTGCGTTGACCAGGTCCTGGATGTGGAGTGAAAGGCCGACCTGCGGGCTGGTGAGATGGGCGCGTTCGCCAAGCCCGGTCAGGCACGGCGTGAACACCTCGTGACCGTGCGCAGCGAGCAGCGGACGCACCTTCCGCCAGGTGAACGAGCCGCTCCAGGCGCCGTGGACAAGTACGAATGTAGACGTAGAAATCGCCTCCGGTGAGATGGGAAGTGATTCTATCCGCGATTCCACTGCACTGCGAGCCCCCACCCCTCTCGCAAAGCGGGAGGGGTGAGGTGTGGACAATGCTCAGGGCACGAGAGCACGCGTGTCCCGTTCGGTGACCAGTCGGGCGAGGATGTCGGCGACAGGGATTGCCCCGAGGTTCTCCCCGCCGCGGACACGGAGGGCCGCGGCATTCGCCTCGGCTTCGCGGTCGCCGACGACAAGCATGTACGGGATCTTTTTCAGCTGGTGGTCGCGGATCTTCGCCTGCATGCGCTCGTTCCGCGAGTCGACGGTGACGCGAAGCCGTCGCGCGCGGAGTTCGGCCGCGACCTCCTCGGCGTAGGCCACGTGGCGATCAGCGATTGGAATAACGACGGCCTGCGTGGGCGCCAGCCACAGGGGGAAGTTGCCTTCGTACTCTTCGATGAGCAGAGCCACCATGCGTTCCAGCGTAGAGATGACACCGCGGTGCACGATGATGGGCTGGTGGCGGGCTCCGTCCTCACCGATGTACTCCAGCCCGAACTGGTTCGGGAGGTGGAAGTCGACCTGCACCGTCACGAGCGTCTCATCCTTGCCAGCGGCGGTTTCGAACTGCACGTCGATCTTCGGCCCGTAGAAGGCGGCCTCGCCCTTCGCTTCGGTAAAAGGCAACCCCACCCTGGTCAATACCCGGCGGAGGAGATCTTCGCCCTTCGCCCACATGGGAGGGTTGTCCACGTACTTTTCGTGGTCGTCGGGGTCGCCCAGCGAGAGCCGGTAGCTGTAGTTCTTGAGCCCCAGCACACCGTACACGTGTTCCATCAGGCGCAGGACATTCTCGACCTCCAGCGCGACCTGGTCCGTATCGGCGCAGAAGATATGAGCGTCATTGAGCGTCATGATGCGCACGCGGCTCATGCCCGTGAGTTCGCCCGATTTTTCCCAGCGGTGCATGTCGCCCAGTTCGGCAATCCGGATCGGCAACTCGCGGTAGGAGTGCTGTGCAGCCTCGTAAACCATAATGTGGCTGGGGCAGTTCATCGGTCGGAGGACGTACTCTTCGCCGTCACGCTCCATGATCGGGTACATGGCGTCCTGGTAGTGGTCCCAGTGTCCCGAACGGACGTACAGCTCGCGCTTGGCGACGTTCGGTGTGTGGACGTGCAGGTAGCCCTGTTCGATCTCGAGATCCTCGATCCAGCGGCTGAGTTCACGCCGGATGGTGGCGCCGGCGGGCAGCCAGACGACGTGTCCCGGGCCGATCTCGTCCACGAGTTCGAACAGTTCAAGTTCGCGGCCGATGCGGCGATGGTCGCGCCGGCGCGCCTCTTCGAGGTGCTCTTCATACGCCGCGAGATCCTCTGCTGTTTCGAAGAGCGCACCGTAGACACGCTGCAGTTGCGGGTTCTTCTCGCTGCCGCGCCAGTACGCGCCGGCTATGCTCATCAGCTTGAACGACTGCGGGATGTCGCCTGTGTCGTTCACGTGCCCACCGCGGCAAAGGTCGGTGAAGTGGGCGTGCGTGCACTGCGTGACGTTGCCTTCATCGAGTTCGGAGAGCAGGTCAAGCTTGAATGGCTGGTCCTTCCAATGCTCGGCGGCCTCGGCCTTCGTGATCGAGGCCATCTGGAAAGGATGGTGGCCGGCGATAGACTGGCGCATGCGCTCTTCGAGCCACGCCAGGTCCTCGTTCGTCAGCGGCCGCGGGAGACGGAAGTCGTAGTAGAACCCGGTATCGATCGGTGGGCCGATGCCGAGTTCGGCGCCGGGCATGAGTTCGACCATGGCCTCGGCGAGCACGTGGGCGGCGGAATGGCGCATGCGTGCGAGGCGCTCTTCTTTGGAGAGCGAGGCGAGGTCGGCGTGGGATTCGATCAGTTCAGACATGAAACCTCCGGATAGACAATCGCGCCTCCATCCGCTGGGACGTGAGGCGCGCTCCGTGGTTCCACCCAACTTTTCTGCCACAGGCAAACGCTATGCGTGGCAGACTCGTCGTGGCCGCTAACGGGGCCAACCGTGTACGCCTATCGCGGATGCGCTTCGGGTACAGGCTCGCGGGTGGTTTTCACCAGGCGTGCCGCCGTTTCAGCTGCTGGTGGCGGCTCTCTGTATCTGCCGGCTACTCGTCCCGGTCGATGCCATTGGAGTATTCAGTTGTCGTGGCTGAGTGTAGCACACCGTGCTCATCCTGAGCGCTGGAATCGCGGTTATACGCTGCCCGCAACGAACGAAGGGGGAGGCCCGGTTGCCCGGGCCTCCCCTGAGTTCACACAGTCTCGAATGCCGTCGTTTAGATGGCTTCGATGATCGTGCTGATGCCCATGCCCACGCCGATGCACTGCGTGGCGAGGGCGTACTTGCCACCGCTGCGGCGCAGTTCGTGCGCAACAGTGAGGACGAGGCGGGCGCCGGTCGCGCCGAGCGGGTGGCCGATTGCGATCGAGCCGCCGTTCACGTTCACGCGATCGAGCGAGATGCCGAGTTCCTTGCAGGACGGGATGACCTGCGCCGCGAACGCTTCGTTGAACTCGACACGGTCGATCTGGTCGGCGGTGATGCCCGCGTGCCGCAGAGCCTTCTTGGTCGACGGGATCGGCCCGAGGCCCATGACCTGCGGCTTCACGCCGGCGATGCCGAACCCGACGATGCGGGCGAGCGGCTCGAGCCCGAGTTCGCGCGCCTTCTTCTCGCTCATGATGAGCGCGGCGCTGATGCCATCATTCGTCGGGCAGCTGTTGCCGGCGGTGATGCGCAGCTCCGAGCCCGTCGGGCTGACGATGCCCTTAACAGGCGGCAGCTGGCCGAGTGATTCGATGTTGGTCCCCGGGCGGATGCACTCGTCGCGGTCGAAAATGATCTTCTCGCCGCGCTCGGCCTCGACCCAGTTGCCCTCGGAGTCGAAGACAGGCGTCTCCACTTCGAGCGGGATAATTTCGTCCTTGTAGATGCCCTTTTCGTAGGCGGCAACCGTGCGCTTGTGGCTTTCCACCGCATAGGCATCCATCTCCTCGCGGCTCAGGTTGTAAACCTCGGCCACGTTCTGGGCCGTCTGCACCATCGAGAGCACGGGCGAGTAGTCGAGGATTTCGTCCTGGAAGGGGACACTGAAATCGTCGAAGTGGTGGGGTGAGAGGTTGCGCTGTTCAGGCGTCTGCTCGAGCCGGCGCTGGTTGAATTCGGTGATCCGCGTGGTCGCCCCGCGCGGGCCGCCGCCGAGGTTGCGGCCCATGCGCTCGATGCCGAGTGCAATGCCACATTCGGTCGCGCCGACCATGATCGACTGGGCGATGCGGTGGAGTGTTTCCATGCTCGAACCGCATTGGCGGTTCGAATCCACGGCGGAGATCTCCGCCGGGAGGCCAGCAAGGCGGGCGACGGTATCGGCGCCAATGCCGGCGAGTTCGCCGGCGCCGCCCACGTTGCCCATGGCGATGTCCTCGATCATGTCGCCCGTCACCTTCGGGTTACGGTCGAGCAGTC
>JAFKFP010000065.1 GCA_017308185.1 bacterium
AACCTCCCCGTCGATGTGGACTCTTGGGGGAGATAAGCCTGTTATCCCCGGGGTAGCTTTTATCCGTTGAGCGATGGCCCTTCCATGCGGAACCACCGGATCACTAAGCCCGACTTTCGTCCCTGCTCGACTTGTAGGTCTCGCAGTCAAGCTCCCTTGTGCCTTTACACTCTACGAATGATTTCCAACCATTCTGAGGGAACCTTTGGGCGCCTCCGTTACATTTTAGGAGGCGACCGCCCCAGTCAAACTGCCCACCTGACACTGTCTCCCGGCCCGATCAGGGCCGCGGGTTAGAATTTCAATACAGCCAGGGTAGTATCCCACCGACGCCTCCACCGAAGCTAGCGCTCCGGCTTCCAAGGCTCCTACCTATCCTGTACAAGCTGTACCAAAATTCAATATCAGGCTACAGTAAAGCTCCACGGGGTCTTTCCGTCCTGTCGCGGGTAACCTGCATCTTCACAGGTACTATAATTTCACCGAGTCTCTCGTTGAGACAGTGCCCAGATCGTTACGCCTTTCGTGCGGGTCGGAACTTACCCGACAAGGAATTTCGCTACCTTAGGACCGTTATAGTTACGGCCGCCGTTCACCGGGGCTTCAATTCAAGGCGTGAACCTCTCCTCTTAACCTTCCGGCACTGGGCAGGCGTCAGCCCCTATACATCAGCTTTCGCTTTAGCAGAGACCTGTGATTTTGATAAACAGTCGCCTGGGCCTGCTCACTGCGGCCCCCGAACGCTAGCAGGGCGAACCTGTTCACGCCCAGGGGCGATCCTTCTCCCGAAGTTACGGATCCAATTTGCCGAGTTCCTTAACGAAGGTTCTCCCGATCGCCTTACGGTACTTACCGTCACCTACCAGTGTCGGTTTGCGGTACGGGCGCGGTGGTAACTAGCAGCGAGGCTTTTCTAGCCAGCGTGGGCTTAACCCCATCGCTTTGACGATGTCTCCACTTCCCCCGATTCCTCAGCTTGGCCCGACCGGGGATTTCCCTCCGGCCGGATGCCTACGAACCAGGGACGGGCCATGTCCAATGGGCCCGCGGGGTCTACCCTCCTGGGTCCCCCCTCTGCATCAAACGCTACCACTGCGGTGCTGGAATACTAACCAGCTGTCCATCGCCTACGCCTTTCGGCCTCGGCTTAGGCCCGACTAACCCTACGCGGATTGACCTTCCGTAGGAAACCTCAGGTATACGGCGGGTGCGGTTCTCACGCACCTTACGCTACTCATGCCGGCATTCTCACTTCGCTTCGCTCCAGGGTGCCTCACGGCTTCCCCTTCACGGCTGAAGCAAACGCTCCCCTACCGCCTGTCACGCAATTGTGACAGACCCACAACTTCGGTGCCATGCTTAGCCCCGTTACATTGTCGGCGCAGAACCACTCGACCAGTGAGCTATTACGCACTCTTTAAAGGGTGGCTGCTTCTAAGCCAACCTCCTGGCTGTCTTCGCGATTCAACATCCTTTCACACTGAGCATGGACTTCGGGACCTTAGTTGGTGGTCTGGGCTGTTTCCCTTTCGACAATGAAGCTTAGCCCCCACTGTCTCACTGCCAGGTTTTGTCCATCGGCATTCGCGGTTTGATTGGGTTTGGTAAGCGGTGAGCCCCCTAGCCCATTCAGAGCCCTACCTCCGATGGATATCGCCTGACGCTGCACCTAAATGCATTTCGGGGAGAACGAGCTATCTCCTGGTTCGCTTGGCATTTCACCGCTACCCACAGGTCATCCAATAACTTTGCAACGTTAGAAGGTTCGCGCCTCCATCCAGTTTTACCTGGACTTCACGCTGCCCATGGGTAGATCACCAGGTTTCGCGTCTACTCCACGCGACTATGGCCGCCCTATTCGGACTCGCTTTCGCTACGGCTCCACAAGTCACCTTGCTTAACCTTGCCACGTAGAGTAACTCACCGGCTCATTCTTCAATAGGCACGCTGTCACCCGCCGAGACGGGCTCCAACTGCACGTAGGCACGCGGTTTCAGGGTCTCTTTCACTCCCCTCCCGGGGTACTTTTCACCTTTCCCTCACGGTACTGGTTCACTATCGGTCACCAGAGGTATTTAGCCTTGGGAAGTGGTCTCCCCAGATTCCCACGGGGTTTCACGTGTCCCGTGGTACTCAGGTACCCACCTGGAGTCACAGCACCTTTCGCTTACGGGGCTCTCACCCTCTTTGGCCGGCCGTTCCAGGGCCGTTCTTCTAGGTGTGTGATTTGTAACTCCATGCCTTACGGCAGGCGGGCCCTACAACCCCGCCAGGGCGAACCCTGACGGTTTGGGCTTCTCCCCGTTCGCTCGCCGCTACTAGGGGAATACTCTCTTTTCCTCGGGGTACTTAGATGTTTCAGTTCCCCCGGTGCCCTCTACCGGACCTATGTGTTCAGTCCGGAGTGACTCGGTTTTGCCGAGCCGGGTTGCCCCATTCGGAGATCTCCGCTTGAGCTTGTTAGGCAGCTGGGCGGAGCTTATCGCAGCCTTACCACGTCCTTCATCGGCCTCTGGTACCAAGGCATCCACCGCGCGCCCTAAGTAGCTTGACCTACATTAAGGCTCGACTATATGAATTGCCTGCTGTGCGCCCCGCACCCCCGGAGGGGCGCCCGCGCACAGCGGATGCAGTTTCTTCGCTCTTCAGTTGTTAATGTGCGCGCCTGGCAGTTGCCTGCCGGGCTCCGGCTTCGCCGCCGGCCGCTGCCTTGAGCAGGGGCCCGATGCGAAGCGATGGGAGGACTCGATGATGGCACAACAAAACCGGCCCACGCTGCAGGCCGGTCAAAGGGCCTCCAACGACTTGGGTGGCTAGTTCATCGTGCGGTCTATCGGTGACCCTCCATGGCGCCCCTGGGGGGCTGGTTCGGTGTTGGTGGAGCCGAGGAGATTCGAACTCCTGACCTCCGCCGTGCAAAGGCGGCGCTCTCCCAACTAAGCTACGGCCCCTCCGGGACTTTCTAGTATGGCACAGGCTTGGGCCCTGTCCAAGCCCGGCCACCGGATAAGGGTGGTGGGCCATTCTGGACTCGAACCAGAGACCTCAGTCTTATCAGGACTGCGCTCTAACCTGCTGAGCTAATGGCCCGGGCCGGTGCAGCTTTAAGAGCTGGATAGCGGACGAAAGACGGCCGTCGGGGGGCCGTTGGTTTGGTTACGACCGGGCAAGCCGGCCGATCGACCTGGGTGGCGCCCATCTCGCGCTGCCACACACCGTGGCAGGTGATGCGAGGGGGCTAGCTCCCTAGAAAGGAGGTGATCCAGCCGCAGCTTCCGCTACGGCTACCTTGTTACGACTTCGTCCCAATCGCTGGTCCCACCCTCGACGGCTGCCTCCTTGCGGTTAGCCCACCGGCTTCAGGTGTTACCAACTTTCATGACGTGACGGGCGGTGTGTACAAGGCCCGGGAACGTATTCACCGCAGTAATGCTGACCTGCGGTTACTAGCAACTCCGGCTTCATGCAGGCGGGTTTCAGCCTGCAATCCGAACTGAGGACAGCTTTGATGGGATTAGCTCCGCCTCGCGGCTTCGCGACCCGTTGTACTGCCCATTGTAGCGTGTGTGTAGCCCCAGGCGTAAGGGCCACGCTGACCTGACATCGTCCCCTCCTTCCTCCGAGGTTTTCTCGGCAGTCTCGCCAGAAAAGTACAACTGGCGACAGGGGTTGCGCTCGTTGCGGGACTTAACCCAACACCTCACGGCACGAGCTGACGACGGCCGTGCAACACCTGTGCATGCTCCCCGAAGGGTCCCTCAGCTTTCACATCAGTACCACATGCATGTCAAACCTGGGTGAGGTTCTTCGCGTGTCATCGAATTAAACCACACGCTCCGCTGCTTGTGCGGGCCCCCGTCAATTCCTTTGAGTTTTAGCCTTGCGGCCGTAGTCCCCAGGCGGAGTACTTATCGCGTTAGCTTCGGGACAGAGGGGGTCGATACCCCCTACCCCTAGTACTCATCGTTTACGGCGTGGACTACCCGGGTATCTAATCCGGTTTGCTCCCCACGCTTTCGCCCCTGAGCGTCAGGTCAGGGCCAGGATGCCGCCTTCGCCACTGGTGTTCCTCCAGATATCTACGCATTTCACCACTACACCTGGAATTCCACATCCCTCTCCCTGCCTCAAGCCTGCCAGTTTCCGAGGCACCCTCCCAGTTGAGCCGGGAGATTTCACCTCGGACTAGACAAGCCGCCTGCGGGCTCTTTACGCCCAATAAATCCGGACAACGCTCGACACCTACGTATTACCGCGGCTGCTGGCACGTAGTTAGCCGTGTCTTATTCGCGAGGTACCGTCAGATCTTCTTCCCTCGCAAAAGGAGTTTACGACCCTAGAGCCTTCATCCTCCACGCGGAATTGCTGCGTCAGGCTTTCGCCCATTGCGCAAGATTCTTAGCTGCTGCCTCCCGTAGGAGTCGGGGCCGTATCTCAGTCCCCGTGTGGCTGACCATCCTCTCAGACCAGCTACCGATCGTCGCCTTGGTGGGCCATTACCCCCCCAACTAGCTAATCGGCCGCGGGCCCCTCTCATAGCGCATTGCTGCTTTTACCGCTCGGATTCTCACCGAGGGTGTTATGCGGTATTAGCTCGCCTTTCGACAAGTTATTCCCCACTACGAGGCAGGTTACCCACGTGTTACTCACCCGTCCGCCACTGACCCGAAGGTCCGTGCGACTTGCATGCCTAATACATTCCGCCAGCGTTTGTCCTGAGCCAGGATCAAACTCTCCGAAAAAACAGTTCCACCGATCCCGAAAGACCGGTTAGTTCCGTAAAAACGGGTTCCCAACGTTCTCTATTCGTCCGCTATCCAGTTGTTAAAGTGCGCCGGCCTCGTTCAAGGCCCGAAAGAGAAGACTAGGGCCTTCCCATCCGCGTGTCAACCCCTGCCCCGGGCTTTCCGCTCCCCGCCGTGGCTGGCCGCTCGCTGACTTCGATAGTGTTACAGACGGATGGCTCGAGATCCAGCGGCGGCGAAGATGACGATCAGTACATCGAGTCCGCCAAGCGCGGCGACGCCACTGCGCACGTCGGTGGCGGCGATTACACCTCCGATGAGGACGGGGCCGGCGACGCTGCCGAGCCCTTCGGCGAAAAAGAGCCAGCCAAGTGCGCGGCCAGTTTGGCGCGAGGATTGGGAGACATCGAGGAGACTGGCGTTTAGGAGCGGTTGGGCGCCACCTACGGCGGCTGCGAGGGGTATGGCAACGAGGACAAACACCCACACGTGGGTGATGGGCACGAGCCCGAATACGGCGGCGGCACCGAGGCTGTAGAGGACCGCGACTTCGCGCAGGCGGTTGCCCGGCCGCGAGCGGCGGCCCGCGAGGATCATCGTCAGTGCGCCGACGACCCCTGCCGGGATGAGCGCGACGCCGGCGCTGAACAACGAAAGGCCGAGCACGCGGAGGACATACGGGCCAAATACGGCAATCGTGCCCGTGATGGCGACGAAGTGCGCGAAGATGATCATCCCGGCTACAACCTGCGATTGCCTGTCCTTCGGATTGGTTGGCCGGCCCGCCGCGGTCTCGTCGGCTGAGGACTGGCCAATGCGGGCGCCGCTGGGGTACAGGCGGAACAAAAGGACGAAGGCGATGCAGGCGAGCGCAGCGCCGAGGGCGAAGGCCGTCTCCCAGTAGGTGGTCTCGCCGATAATGGCGCCGATCCCGAAACCGGCAGCGGTGGCGGCCGCCGATGTGAGGCCGAGATAGGCTGTGGCTGTGCCTCTGAGGGATGCATCGATCGTGTCGCCGAGGGCGTGGAAGACGACGAGCCAGGCGACGGCGATGCCGGTGGAAAGCAGGGCAACGCCGAGGAGATACCCATTGGCAGACGCGGTGGCGAAGATGACTGCGAACCCGCCCAGTTCGACGGCGACGATGAATACGACGACGGCTCCAGCGCGGGCGCGGTCGAGTGCCCAGCCGCCGATGGGCGCCGCCATGAGCTTCACGAGGCCGTAGATAGCGAGGGAGTAGGCGGGATAAGCCGGTGGTGCGTGGCGCGTCTGGATGAGGTAGCTCTGGCCGAAGGCGATGACGATGAGCGCGGTCATGCAGTCGATACTGAAGACGACGCCGAGCAGGTAGCCGACGGGGGAGCGAAGAATATCGCGCGGACTGCTGGACGAGAGCGCGCTGCCCGCGCGAACGCCGGGTGCGGGAGGCACGGAGGCCGGTGAGGTACGCGGTCGACCCATGGCGCGGGGCTTGCTCCTGCGAGACCTTTCGGGGGCGGGGCCGGGCGTTGGGCGAGGCCGTTTGTCGCTGTCATCTTCGCGGGTTTGCGCGGCGCGGTCGATGCGACTTAGGGCGGAGACGAGGGTGGCCGAGGACGCCGGCAATGGGCGATTGGGCTCATCGTGATGGGTGCAGTCTCGGGGCGTACACTCGACGGCAATGGAGGTGTTGCCATGGCTATCCCGGTGGCGCGGCTGAATCATGCGGTGTTGTTCGTACGGGACCTGGACCGGTCGGTGGAGTTCTACCGGCAGGCGTTCGGCTTCGAGGAGATCGCGCGTGAGGGCGGGCAGATGGCGTTCCTGCGGGCTGCGGACGGTTCGAACCACCACGACCTGGGCCTGGCGCAGGTTGGCGCGCAGGCGCCGCGGCCGCCACGTGGCTCCACGGGGCTGTACCACCTGGCGTGGGAGGTGCCCTCGATCACGGACCTCGCGGCGGCACAAGAGGTGCTTGCGAACCTGGGGGCGTTGACGGGGATGAGCGACCACGGCGCCACGAAATCCCTTTACGGTGCAGACCCGGATGGGAACGAGTTCGAGGTGATGTGGATGGTGCCGCGTGAGGAGTGGGGTGAGCACGAGCATCGCGCGATCATTGCACCGCTAAACATGGAGCGGGAGGTGGCGCGGTTTGGCGACTGAGGCATACTGGCGGCGCTGGTAAGTGGTAGCTGTTCAGCCCCTGAACGCCTGTTTCGCCCACTTCGCTTTCTGCTCCGTCCGCACACGCTCATCGACGGGCCGGTAGCGGCCGAGGAATTCGGTTGCGTAGTCATCGAAGCGGTTGGCGAGGATGGCGGCACGCATCTCTTCGGCGAGGCGGACGAGAAACCTGATGTTGTGGACCGTCGCGAGCCGGTAGCCGAGCAGTTCATCGTTGCGGAAGAGATGATGAAGGTAGGCCATGCTGAAGCGGCGGCAGGTGGTGCAGTCGCAGGATTCGTCGATGGGCGTGGGTTGTTCGCGGAAAGCCGCGTTGCGGATGTTGCGGCGCCCATCACGCGTGAAGAGCGAGCCGTTGCGCCCGAGGCGCGTCGGCAGGACGCAGTCGAACATGTCGACGCCCCGCGCCACGGCATTTACCAGGTCTTCGGGGCTGCCGACGCCCATCAGATAGCGTGGCCGGTCCACGGGCAATTCGGCCGTGACGATCTCGGTCATGGCCCACATGGCGTCCTTGCTCTCGCCGACCGACAGGCCGCCGATGCTATAGCCAGGTGCATCGAGCGCGGCCAGTTCGCGGGCGTGCCAGCGACGAAGTTCGGGGTGGATGCCGCCCTGCACGATGGCGAAGGTGGGAAGATCGGCGGCGGCTACCCGGCAGCGTTCGTACCAACGGAGGGTGCGTTCTGCGGCATCCGTCGCCGGCCCGAGTTCTGACTGTCCCGGCAGGACGTGGTCGAGCGGCATGGCGATATCGACGCCGAGAGAGCGCTGGACTTCCATGGCGAGTTCGGGGGTGTAGAGGTGCTCCGAGCCGTCGATGTGGGAGCGGAAGCGGACGCCATCTTCGCTGACCTGCCGGAGGCGGGAGAGGCTGAAAACCTGGAAGCCGCCGCTATCAGAGAGGATGGGGCCATGCCAGTCCATGAAACGATGGACACCGCCGAGCCCGGCGATGAGTTCGTGGCCGGGACGCAGATACAGGTGGTAGGCGTTCACGAGCAGGATATTCGCGCCGGCCTCGGCAACCTCCTCAGGTAGAAGCGTTTTCACGTTCGCGAGGGTGCCGACGGGCATGAAGGCGGGCGTCGGTATATCGCCGTGTGGTGTAGAGAGGAGGCCGGCGCGTGGGGCCACAGGGGCATCGCCGGCTGCGAGCTTGAAATCGATGGGCACAGGTTGAGGCTAGCAGGGGCGGTGCGTGTGAAGCGAGGGTGACAGGGCTAGCGGCTGGCTGCGCGCCGCCGCCGTAGCCGTGGCTTTTCGAGCGCCTGCTCGGCGATGGATTGCCAGGCGGCGGCGCTCACTTCGGCCTGGCGTGCCTGGCTCACGTGCGTGTAGATCTGTGTGGTGTTCGCCGAACTGTGACCGAGCAGTTCCTGGACGATGCGAAGGTCCGCACCGCCATCGAGCAGGTGGGTGGCGAAGGAGTGGCGCAGCAGGTGAGGGTGGACATCGACTGGGATGCCCGCGGCGAGGGCGTAACGCTTTACCAGCGACTGGACGGAGCGGGCGGTGAGTCGTCCGCCTGAACGATTCACGAAGAGCGCTGCGCGATGCTGTGCAGCGACGGGGTGACGCTCAGCCGCGGCGGCGAGAAGCGCGGGGCGGCCATCGGCGAGGTAGGCATCGAGGGCATCCATGGCGGGATTGCCGAAGAGTACGACGCGCTCTTTGGCTCCCTTACCGTGCACGATGGCCTCGCCTTCTTCGAGGCGGACCTGGCCGATGTCGAGGGCCACGAGCTCGGAGATGCGGAGGCCACCACCGTAGAGCAGTTCGAGGATGGCGCGGTCGCGAAGGCCGCGTGGCGTGGAGAGGTCGGGCGCGGCGAGCAACGCATCCAGGTAGGTCGGTTCGATCACCTTCGGGAGGCGGCGTGGGCGCTTGGGAAGAGCAATGCCGTAGAGGAGGTCCTTTGCGGCTGCCCCCTCCTGCGCGAGGTAGCGATAGAAGCCGTGGATGGTGCTCGTGCGTCGCGTGATGGACGACGCGACGATACCCGCCTCGCGCAGCTCACCGAGATATTCGCGGAAGATGGCGCGCGTCATGGACAGCGGTTGGTGGGCCTGCTCGTCGCACCAGCCGAGGAAGTGACCGATATCGGTGCGATAGTTGCGGATGGTGTAGGGGGAGCGCCCGCCAACGGCCTGAAGTTCGCGCAGGTAGGCAGCGAGAAACGCGGATGCAGTGCGGTGGGGCGCATCGGCGACGGGGCGGCCGGGAGCTTCGGCGACCATAACGGTGAGCATAGCGTTAAGTGCCGTCCCAGTGACAGCGTCCGTCAGCGGTCGTGCGGGGGCTCGGTCCTGTCAGCTGGCTTTACGCGCCGCGGCAGCATTCGCCTTGCGCTTGGCAAATGCTGCTTTGCCACGGGCGCTGCGTTCGAGCAGCTTGAGATTCGCGGCTTCCCGCTCCTCCCTGGGGCGGGCGGGGGACATCTTGCCGGGCTCGAGGCTGTTCGTGGTGTAGCTACAGTTGGGATAGTTCCAGCAGCCGTAGAAGATTCCGCGTTTTGTGCGCTTCTCGACCAGTTGGCCGGTTTCGGGTTCTTCGGGACAGGCGACGCCCACCGGGACGCCGGCACGGAACGTGCATGTGCCCTTTTCGCGGTTCACACAATCGATGTACGGGCCATAGGGGCCGGTCTTCTGGATCGTCTCGGCGCCGTCGATGGGGCAGAGGTACTGGGTGACGGTCGGCGGCGCGACATGGACGGGCCTACCGTCTTTCCCCATGGGAAGGGAGTTGGTGCATTCGGGGAAACGCGGGCATGCGAAGAAGCGGCCGTTGCGGCCCCATTTGATGACCATGTTCGCCTGCTTGCAGACGTCGCAGAGTATGTCGGTCTGCTCTTCCTGTTTTTCTGCCGCCTGCTCGGCCGCATCGAGCTGCTTCTTGAACTCGGGCCAGAAGTTGCTCAGGACATCGACGTACTGGCGCTTGTTTTCGGCGTCAGCGACTTCATCGAGTTCCTTCTCCATCTCGCCCGTGAAGGGGACGTCGACGTATTTCTTCATGTGCTTTTCAAGGATGTCGTTGACGAGGAAGCCGAGTTCCTGGGGCACGAGCTGGCGCCCCTCTTTGCGCACGTAATCGCGCTTCTGGACGGTCTGGACAATGGTGGCGTACGTGCTCGGGCGGCCAATGCCTTCTTCTTCAAGCGCTTTGACGAGCGATGCCTCGGTATAACGAGGGGGCGGTTCAGTTTCATGGCGGCGGCCTTCGACGCCGCGCCGTTCGAGGATGTCACCCTCGGAGAGCTCCGGCAGGGCGGCTTCGGCATCCTCGTCCTCTTCCCCGGCAGCGCGTTCACTGACGTCGGCGCCATAGACCGCGAGATGACCGGGGAAGAGCAGGTGCTGGGCACTGGCGCGGAAGATGCCGCGCTGATCGGCGCCCTCGCGAGCCTCGATCTCAACGGCAACGGTCGCGAAGCGTGCATCGGCCATCTGGCTGGCGGTGAAGCGCTGCCAGATGAGCTGGTAGATGCGCATCTGGTCGCTGTTGAGGACACCACGAAGCGAATCGGGGCTGCGGGCCGGGTCGGTAGGGCGGATGGCTTCGTGGGCTTCCTGCGCGCCGCGTGAGCGGGTGCTGTACACGCGCTCTTTCGCGGGGACGTACTCGGCGCCCCACCGGCCGCCGATGTAGTTGCGAGCTTCGGTGCGCGCGATTGGAGAGATATTGAGCGAGTCGGTGCGCATGTAGGTGATGAGGCCCGACTGGCCGCCGAGACCCTCATAGAGCTCCTGCGCGATGCCCATGGCACGGGCGGCGCTCATGCCCAAGCGGTTGACCGCGGCTTGCTGGAAGGTGCTGGTCGTGAACGGTGGGACAGGCGCCTTGTTACGGTTGCCCTTTTTTACGCTGCTGACCGCGAAGTTGGAGCGGCGCAGCGCTTCGACGAGCGCGTTTGCGGCGGCGTCACCGGGGAGGGCGGGGCCGGCGGCGCGAAATGGAGGCTTGAGTGAAGTGCCAACGGGGCTGGCGGGAAAGCGGGCAAGCTCGGCTTCGAACACGCGGCCGTCTTTGGCGAGGGTGGCGTGGACGGTCCAGTATTCGACGGGGATGAAGCCCTGGATTTGACGCTCGCGCTTGACGATGAGGCCGAGCGCGACGCTCTGGACGCGGCCGGCACTCGCGCCGCGGCTTACCTTCTTCTGGACGAACCAGGTGAGGGGGAAGCCGATGAGCCGGTCGAGTACGCGGCGAGCCTGCTGTGCATCGACCAGGCGCATATCGAGTTCTCCGCGGTCGTGTGCGGTTCCTTTGTCGCTATCGCGGGCGCTATCCGCCGGCGCCTTCGAGGCATCTCCATCGACGGCCGCAAATGCCGCTTCAATGGCTGGCTTGGTGATTTCGTGGAAGACGACGCGCCGTGTCTTCTCCTCGGGGATCCCGGCGGCCTCACGGATGTGCCAGGCGATGGCTTCACCCTCGCGGTCGGGGTCTGTCGAGAGGTAGACACGCTCCGCGTGCCGGGCGGCATCGGCGATCTCGTCGATGACCGTCTTCTTATCGACGCCGCGACGCTTGTCCTTTACTACGACGTACTTGGGCTGGAAGTTCTCGAAGTCTTCGACGCCGTAGCCGTAGTTCGGAAGGTCTCGGACGTGGCCGACGGAGGCGATGACCCTGTATTCAGGCCCAAGGATGTTGCCGACGGTACGGGCCTTCGCGGGAGATTCGACCACGACAAGGCGCGGGGCATGGGAGCGGGTGCGCCGCGGGGTATCGGTAGCGGTGTCGGCCGCATGGGTACGCGTCGCGGCGCCTCGCCGGGTCGCGGTGGATTTTGATTTCGCTCGGGGTTTGGTGGTAGCTGTTGCCAAGTGATTTCCTCTGCCGTGCCAGTGAGGCAGTGCATTACTGTATAACGCCGGAAAGCAATGAGTGGTTACGCCCGAGTGTAGGTCATGGGACCCGCGAGGCGGACGCGGCCCTGCAATTCCAATAGTTGTAGCGTGCTGCTGACCTCGCTGATTGGCAAGTCCGTGGCCCGCACGATGTCATCTACGTGGGCAGGCCCGGCATCGATACCGGCAAGGATGGCGGCTTCGATGGGCGAGGCAGGGGTTGCCGGCGCGGCGGCTTCGGCAAGTGCGGGCTGCCGGGCAGGCTGAGACGCTGCAGCGGGGGTGACGCGAGATGGCCGCGCTGTCGCGAGGAGGTTGAGCTCTTCGCAGAGTTGGTCCGGCGTAGCGACGAGCCGCGCGGTGTTTTCGCGGATGAGCTGGTTGGTGGCCGAACTCTGACGGGAGAAGATGCTGCCCGGGATGGCGAAGACGTCGCGGCCCTGCTCGAAGGCCCAGTTGGCGGTGTGGAGGGCGCCGCTACCTTCACCGGCCTCGACGACGAGGGTGGCGCGTGCAAGCCCCGAGAGGATGCGGTTGCGCCGGGGGAAGTAGTCCCGGCGGGCCGGGATGCCCACGGGGTATTCGCTGACGAGGCAGCCGGCGCGGATTATCTGGGCTGCGAGACCTGCATTCTCACGCGGGTACACCTGGTCGATACCCCCGGCAAGCACAGCGACCGTCGGCGCGCCGCTTTCTATGGCGACGCGATGGGCGATGGCGTCAACGCCACGAGCGAGGCCACTGATGATGGCCACACCCGCGGCAGCCAGGGCGGCACAGAATGTTTCGCAGGCCTGGCGACCATATGGGGTGACCCGCCGGGTCCCGACGACGGCGACGGCCTGCTCGAACTCGGGACCAGCGGCGCCGTGGATGAAGAGGACCGGCGGACTCTGAGGGATATCTTTGAGGGACGCGGGAAAATCGGCATCGAGCCAGGTGATGGCGCGTGCCTGGTGCTGTTCGAGCAGGCGTAGTTCGCGCTCGCCATCGAACGAGGCACGCGCTTTGAGCATGGCGCGGACGTATTGCGCGTCCATGCCAGAGGCTGCGAGTGCGTTCGGGTCGGCAGCCCACGCGGCACTGATCGAGCGGAACCGCGCGAGCAACAGCGAGAAGTTGGTGCTGCCGAGCCCGGCGCGGCGCAGGGCCAGCCAGTAGGGGAGTTCGTCGTGTGTGGCCACGGATTGCCAACTATACAGGCTGCGCGATTTACGGTTCGTGGATGACGGCCGCATGGACGGTAGGCGATAGACGTTGGCAGCTGGGAGCCGCCCGCTCCCTGACCGTCGCGGTACTGAAGGTTCTCGCCGGCCATTACCAGTCGTTGGCGTAGGCGACGCGTTCGTCGAGATGGCGCGACATGGTGTACTCGACAGGAATGAACCCGTGGCCGAGCCAGAACGGCGCACCGCTCGGGTTGCCGCTGGCGAAATGCAGCGTGCACCAGCGGTGACCCTGCTCGCGGGCCCAGGCCATGGCGTGCTCGAGCAGTGCGGTGCCTACGCCGCCGCCGCGCGCAGTCTCCGAAACGATCCCGTCATGCAGATAGATGCTGCCGGCGGGGTCAAGCGTTACGGGAGTGAAGCCTGGCGCCTCGAACGTCTGCATGGCAATTGGCCGACCGCCGTCATATGCGACGAAGTGGGCGTTGGCGGGGTCCTCGAGCATCCTGGCGGTGTGGGCGCGCGCCGCGGGGCGCGGCTCCTTCAAGAGGGGCCAAAAGATTGGCGAGCGGCTGTGGTGTTCATAGAGTTCCCAGTCGAGCTGCATGACAACGTCGATATCTTCCGGCCCTGCCTCGTGGATCTCGATACTCGCGTTTGGCGCGGCGCCGTTGACCGGCGCCGAGACTTCACGGGTCGCACAGACCTGGTTGCACCCGAAGCCGAGATTGAACCAGGCATCGCGCAGCGCAGCATCACCAGCGGTGATGTGCGCTGTATGGACATAGAAGCCATCCCGAGCCCAGCCTCGTGCGAGTTCGGCATACATCGCTCGATAGAGCGCAACGGGATCCTCGCCCGCGGCGATGGCGTGTCCTTCGTTGGGCATCGCGATG
>JAFKFP010000279.1 GCA_017308185.1 bacterium
GGGGAGGCTATCAATGGGGAAGAACGCCCCTCCGAACAAGAACATCGGGTTAACGATCAGATTGAAGAAATAGCTAAACTGGCTCATCGCCCGCACTATCGAGGCGAACGCCATGCCCATCGCGCTGAACATGAACCCGGGCAACAGCGCCACCGGGATGGCGAGGATCGCCCACGGCGAATGGACCATATGAAACCAGGGCGAAAGTACAGCGGAAACGATAAGCAGGTACGTCGCGTTCACGGTCGCACGAGTCATGCCCCACATGATTTCCCCAGTGATGACATCATCGACACTCACCGGCGTCGCAACGACTGCACGGTAAGTCCCCTGCATCTCGAGCTTGGTGTAGCTTCCCCACGCACATTCGAAGATGCACGTGAACATCGGGAACATGGCCATCAGCCCGGGCGCGAGAAACGCGACGTACTTCTCGCCATTCCCAAGGTCCACGAACTTGCCGAGCCCGAGGCCCAGGGCAAGGATCACGAAGATCGGTTCGAGCAGCTGTGCCACGAATTCCGAGCGCCACAGCCGTAAGAGGACATCGCGGTCACGCTGCCACACGCGAAATGCCCCGATGGAAAGGTCAGGACGCGATGCGAAGGCGGTCAATCGAGCAACCCCCTCCCCGTGAGCCGCAGGAACACATCTTCCAGGTTTCCGGGGCGGAGGAACACGCGGTTTGGGTCTCCAACGCGCTCCGCGATGCGTCGTCCGCCCTCGCCGCCGCCGTACACGTAGACCATGGTCTCGACCTCCTCGATCGTGATCCCCGGCACGCCCGAGAGCTCACCCAGGATAGGCGCCCGTTCGCGTTCATCGAGCCGCAGTTCGAGCACCTCATCGCCCGCGTGCTCCCGGATGAGTGCGAACGGCTCTCCTTCGGTGAGCACCTTGCCGCGGTGGATAATCACCAGCCGGTCACAGAGATGTGCCGCTTCGTCCATGTAATGCGTCGTCAGCAGCATGGTCACGCCGCGCTGCTTGAGCAGCCGAAGCTTCTGCCACACGAGGTGGCGCGCCTGGGGGTCGAGCCCCGTTGTCGGTTCGTCCAGCACGAGGATCTGCGGGTCGTGTACAAGCGCGCGTGCGATCACCAGCCGCCGCTTCATCCCGCCGGAAAGGTCGTCCACCTTCGCATCGGCGCGCTCCAGCAACTGGAAGAGTTCTAGCGCCTCCGTGACGCGCTCGCGGGCGAGTTTCCTGGGGAGGTTGTAGTACCGGGCGTAGACCTCAAGGTTTTGCCGCACGGGCAGGTCCTCGTCCAGGTTGTCTTCCTGGGGCACCACGCCGAGCTCGCGCTTTACCTGGCGCGCCTGCGTCATCACGTCGTAGCCAGCAACGCGTAGCACACCAGCTGTCACGGGCGCCCTGCACGAAATCATTTTGATGGTGGTGCTCTTGCCGGCGCCGTTCGGCCCGAGCACCCCGAAGCACTCGTTCGGCGCAACTGAGAAGCTCACTCCGTCCACTGCCGTGAACGAGCCATATCGCTTAACGAGGCTCTGGGCCTCGATGATTGGACCAGTCACTGTTTGACCCCTGTTGAGCGAAGGCGTGGCGCGCAGGCCACTTGGAAAGCGCCGGCCGCCACAAGCGGCCGGGCGTCGATATCATGATGCCAGCGCCGTCCTGGCGCCGGGCCTGGGAGTCAACCCATGGTGCTCAACATGCAAGGCATCCTACGGAGATATGCCGCGCCCTGCAACGCCGCGCTGCCCTGCGCTAATCGAACGATTCGTCTTCCGTCTCGATCGTGATGCCCGTCGATTCTTCGATGCCCTCGCCGTTGTCGGCCCAGGTCTCCTCGACTTCGACATCATCCTCGTCGTCGTCATCGCCACCGAGGTCCATATCTTCCATCGCGCGCCGGCGCAGGCCCTTGGGCATATACGCTCGCACGTCCGAACTTCGTGCCTGGGGGAAGCTCACTTTGCCCACCATCGATGGGTGTTGGAACGTCTCTCGGATCATGACTTTCAGGTCGTCTTCCGAGGCGTTCAGCATGGCCGCGGCATAGCGGTTGCCGCCCGCCATCAACATATTGGCCGCTCGTGTTCACGACGTTCACCGCATTCCCGGATACCGTCAGGTCGACGAGGTCGCCTGCATCCAGTTGCGAGGCGATTTCGCGGTCTGTGGCCTGGAGCTTGGCGACGGCCGCGCGAGCTGTCTCTTCCACGAACATGCGCGTGTCCAGTTGGCTCGGCGCCGCTGCCGATGCGGTGTCCTTCATGCCCGCGAGTCTGTCCAGGTTGCGGCGCGCAATTGTGTTTGTGGGCTCGAGCTCGATGGCGCGCCCATAGGCCGCGCGCGCATCCGTGATCTGCCCGAGTTCGGTCAGCGCTTTGCCTAGGCGGTTGAGCGCCTCGCTCTCGTCACCGAAGAGCCTCAGGTACTCACGGTTTGCGCGTGCTGCATCAGCCCAGCGGCTATCTACCGCGAGCTTGACTGCCTGCTCACGAAGCTGAGACCGCATGCGTTGCCGCTCTTCTGGGGAAAGGGAGTCGATTTCCGATTGATCTGTCATTTGCCTGTTCGTGCCACCGTCACGGATTCGGTAGGATACGGTGTCGCTCTCGAAGTGGCAATGCCCACCACCATCGCAATTCGCGAAACGTTCCCCCTACGCTTACCATGCCGGAGTGATACCGTCCCCGGCGGCCCTCGATAGCATGGCAGATACGTGGCAGACGATCAGCAGCCGTTACGCGGCCTACACGCTTGCGATGCCGGGCGCGGCCACGTTCCGCTGCCAGCCCGAGCTCTGCGATGCCCATTGTTGCCGGGCCTTCACGGTAAACCTCGGTGAGTCCGAAGTCAGCCGCATGGCGGCTTCGAGTGGCCTTCCAGCGTCACGCTTTCTCGAATCGTCGCACGGTGAGCCGCTCGCGCTGCCCCTCGCTCAGCCATACATCCTGGCGCGGCGGCACAATCGCTGCGCACTCCTTGGGCCGTCGCTGACGTGCAGCCAGTACGAAGGGCGGCCGAATGCCTGCCGCCTCTACCCTCATTTCATGATCTTCTTCGACCGCGTGTCAGGACGCCCTGTTCACGGGCACACGGGCGCGGTCCGCGAGTCCATCGACGCCCTTCGCACCGGCCACGAGTTTGGTGCACTCGTGCCCATGCTCGTCCGTCACGTCGAATGTCCCGGCTTTACCGGCGAACCGATGACGGCCGGCGAATGGCTCGCGCTGGTGACCCAGACGTACGCATTGCAGTTTCCCGCCGACTGATGAGCGTCTTGCGGCTGGTGGTGGGCATGGCACCAGCGCGGCGCGGCGGCATCGCCCGACTGGGACGCTGCACAGTCTGCTAAGCTGCGCTACGTGGCACGCAATTCTTCGAGCCCCGGCGTGAGGCCCGCGGTGAAGCAACTCCGCGAAAGCCTCATCTCGGTACGGCGGCAGCTGCACGCAAACCCGGAACTCTCGTGGAAAGAGTTCGCCACCCAGCGGCTCATCCTCGAACATCTCACGACGCTCGGGCTCAAGGATGTGCGGCCGGTTGCCGGCACCGGGGTAACAGCCCTGCTCGAAGGAGGGCACCGTGGCCCATGCGTCGCCTGGCGAGCTGACATTGATGCGCTGCCTATCCCCGAGAAGACGGGCCTTCCGTACGCTTCCAGGAACCCTGGAGTGATGCACGCCTGCGGTCATGACGCCCATACGGCTATAGCGCTGACCATTGCCGCGGTTATCGCCGCCCGCCGCCAGTCGCTCGCGGGAAGCGTGCGGTTCATCTTCCAGCCCGCTGAAGAGTCGTCGGGCGGTGCTCAAAGCTGCATCGATGACGGCGTCCTCGACCACCCCGCTGTTAGCCGCGTGTTCGGCCTTCATGTGAGCGCGGATGTCCCCGTGGGCGCCATCAACGTGGCGTCGGGCCCATTCTTCGCCTCGCCGACATCCATCACGATCACGATCAACGGCCGCGGCGGCCACGCGGCGGCGCCTCATCAATCGGTCGATGCGGTGGTTGTCGCAGCCCACGCGATTGTCGCGCTGCAGACGATCGTGAGCCGGTCTGTAGCGCCATCCGACACCGCGGTGCTCACTATTGGCACGCTGCAGGCCGGGTTCTGGTCGAATGTCATTGCCCAGTCGGCAACCCTGAGCGGCACCCGCGACTGAATGATTTCGTTGAGCCGTTCCTGCTGCTCGCCG
>JAFKFP010000066.1 GCA_017308185.1 bacterium
GTGCCGCTCATGCAGCATCCGTTCCTGGATGCCCGCCAGCAGGTCGCGACCGAAAAAATCCGCGATGGTTTGCTCCGCCGGCACGTCGCGAAACACTTCGACCTCGCGCAAATCCTGCATCACGATCGGCTCCAGCCGGTGATGGCGCGCAATCTGATAGCCCGTGTCGAACGCGCGCTTCAGCGGGCTCGCATACACCACGTCCACCATCTCCGTCGAAAACCGCTCGCCCACCAGCCGCGCCTGCTCCGTCCCGCGTTCGCTCAGCGGCGGGTCCACCCAGTCGCCGATCGGCCCGCCCCGCGCGTCGCGGATAGCCTGCTCCCCATGCCGTACGAACGTCAGCTCCGTCACATTCTCGACGCCCGTCAGAAACGCCCGGTCGAACACCCCCGGCGACCGTGGTGCACCCTCAGCCATCTGCTTGTCCCTCGCTATCTCTTCGAACCGTGCCCGGACATCACCGCGCCAGGCCACTCACCGCCAACTTTCAACCTACAACTCGCAACTTACAACTCCACGACCGCATCCGCCTCAACCTCAATGAGCATCCCCGGTGTAATCAGCGCCGAAACCTGCACCATCGTGGCCGCCGGCCTGATGTCGCGAAACGCCTCCGCGTGGGCCTTCGCGAACTCCTCCCAGCGCGAAATATCTGTCACGAACATGCGCGTCCGAATCACGTCGCGCATCGAAGCCCCGGCCTCTTCCAGGGCTTTCGCCATCACCGAAAAGCAGCGGCTCGCCTGCAGATACGCGTCGTCGCCGCCGAAGACCGTGCCGTCGGGCAACACCGCCGTCGTCCCCGAGACCGCAATCACGTTCCCGATGCGCACCGCCCGCGAATACCCGACCACATCCTCGAACGGCCCGCCCGACGAGACATTGAGACGGCTCACGCTTCGGCCCCATCGGCTTCGTCCCACAACCCGGCCTGCTGTTGGCCCATCGGGGCGGAACGCGGCGGTTCGAGCCCCAGGTGCCGGTACGCGGCCGCCGTCGCCACACGCCCGCGCGGCGTCCTGTGCAGGAAGCCGCACTGCAGCAGGAACGGCTCGTACACGTCCATGATCGTGTCCGCCTCCTCGCTGATCGAAGCCGCGATCGTTTCGAGCCCGACCGGCCCGCCATTGAACTTGTGGATGATCGCCCGTAGCACCGAACGGTCGCTGTCGTCGAGCCCCAGGGCATCGATTTCGAGGAGTGCCAGCGCCTCGCGCGTCCCTTCGAGCGTGACCTTGCCGTCCGTCCGCACCTCCGCGAAGTCGCGCACGCGTCGCAGCAGACGGTTCGCGATGCGCGGCGTCCCCCGCGAGCGGCTCGCGATCTCCATCGCCGCATCCTCCGGCAGGCACACCCCCAGGATGCTCGCCGAACGGTTGATGATGGTCGCCAGCGTCTCGGCATCGTAGAAATCCAGCCTGTACACCGATCCGAAGCGGTCGCGCATCGGCGCGCTGACCATGGCGTACCGCGTCGTCGCCCCGATGAGCGTGAATTTCGGCATGTTGAGCCGCACCGAGCGCGCCCCCGGCCCCTTCCCGATGACAAGGTCCAGCGCGAAATCCTCCATCGCCGGGTAGAGGATCTCCTCGACCGCCAGCGAAAGGCGGTGGATCTCGTCGATGAACAGGATGTCGTGCTGCTTGAGGTTCGTGAGGATCGCCGCAAGGTCGCCCGGCCGTTCGATTGCCGGACCGCTCGTCGTCCGAATCGAAACGCCCATCTCGTGCGCGACGATGTTCGCGAGCGTCGTCTTGCCCAGGCCCGGCGGCCCGTACAGCAGCTGATGGTCGAGCGCGTCGCCGCGCTTCTTCGCCGCCTCGATCGCGATCGCCAGGTTCTCGCGCACGCGCGGCTGCCCCGGGAAATCCGCCAGCGCCGAGGGACGCAACGATCGCTCGACCGCGGCGTCGTCATCGGTCTCTGCCGGGCTGATCAGTCGGTCTTCCGCCATGGTGCGAGTATACAAGGAGATGTTTCGACGGGCGGAGGGGCCAGGCGCGCGATTGCAGGTGCGGGAAAGATGATTCATTTGACGCGAAAATAAAATCACCCTATTATGATCATGTATTCGTCGGCAGCATCCGTAATTCTGATGCGTGACCTTCACCCTCCACGGATGTTGCGCCACGAAAGGAAGTGCTTGTGTCTGCTTTCCAAAAACGCCACCTGCCGCTAAGAAGGCGGCGCGGAGTCATGGTTGGCGCGGGATTCTGCGCCATCGCGGCGGGAATCGCGGTCTTAGGATGGAGCGGATTGGGCGGCCAACAGGCCGCAAACTCATCGAGTGAGGCCTCGTCCGTTCAGGCGGCCTCACTGTCCGCAGCGCCCCAGTCAGATCTCGCGATGGTCGATCGAGCACCGCGCGGGCTTGAAGTTCGCGACCCAGCGCCGGGCCAGGCGACGGATCTCGCCCTACCAACACTTGACTTCGACAAGGCGATCTCAGTGTCAACCGCCGGCGAGTTGGAGGCGGCGCAACCACGTGTGGTCCAACCGCCTGTCACGGACATGGAGGCGTTCCGGCTTGCTGGCGCCCGAGTCATCCCCGGACTTGACGGCTCATTCGCGGCGGAAGCGGTGTATTCCGGAGCTGGAAATCAGCAACTCCAGCTGATGACCTGGACGCCAACTGGCACCCTTCAACTGTTCCTGCCGACCGGCAGTATCACGACGGACGTCGAGCAGGCAACTATTGCTGGCAAACAGGCTGTGCTCCTGACGCCGAGCGAAAACGTCGTGGAGCGGCGTGGCCTCTATCGAGCCTACCTTGTCTCGGATGGGATCGCGGTCTCCGTCGAAGCGATTGACTTCAGCGAAAAAGATGACTTCTTGGGCATCGTGGCTCGAGTCGCCGAAGGGATGAACTGACGTGCGAGCTTTACTCGGAAAACCCACGGGACTGGCACTGGCGCTCTGACCCACCTGCATCATGGCCGGGTAACCGGTAGTGGCTCCCTGAACCATGCGTCATGGCTCGGTTCGTGGGTAGCCTCCGGGTTGAATCCCGACCTCATTTCCAACGACATCACTCTATACAAATAGTGTCACCAGGGAAGAGAGGCGAGAATGCTGCAAAACGCGACAATTTCGAGACTGTCCTTCGGTCGATCGCTAGTGTGGTTCGTGTTGCCGGCACTGCTCTTATCGACGGCGGCACTGGCATACGCGGATGGCCGTGCGCTCAGCTACACTCTGGGCCCGCAACAGGATTCGTACATCATTGAGGGCGCGGGCTTCGCGCCCAGCACCCTCGTCAACATCGTCGAAATGCCATGTCCGGAGCTTCCGTGTGCAGCGGAGGGCATGGCGAGCACTCGCGACGTGCGTGTGTCGGCCGACGGAACCTTCTCGGCGCTGTTGGTCACCAATCCGCAAAATGACACCTGGGACAAACGCGACTATCGGCTCATCGTCGCAGTCGAGCCACCGGAACTCGCAGGCGCGGCGGAGAACGCCTTTGTTGAGGTGCCGCGCCACCACCCCGGCACGAATAGTGCACCCGGCGCTCCGGGGGTGGGCACCGGAGCAGCTCAGGAGCAACGGCCAGTCAACACGGTCCTTGCGGCCGGGTTGATTGTGATGGCCGCCGGCGCAGGCGGGTT
The DNA here is from genome assembly GCA_017308185.1 of bacterium. Lineage (GTDB taxonomy): Bacteria > Chloroflexota > Dehalococcoidia > Tepidiformales > Tepidiformaceae > JAFKFP01. The sequence continues at coordinate 3,609 of JAFKFP010000066.1, forward strand.
CGCCCTGGCGCGCGTGCGAGCGTCCCGCGCGTAGCCGTTGGCATCATGGGGCGTGGCGTTGCGGCATCCGATTGGATGGGTGCCGCAACCCGCTCTCTTGAGGCACCATCGCCCTCGTCCGCACCAGACTGGTATCCTCGCACCCATGGCCGGCCCGCTCCTCATCACCTCCGAATCCTTCGAACAGCTCCAGGACGAATGGCCCGCGCTCCATGCCGCTACCTCCGGCGCGTCGCCGTTCACCCACCCGGCATTCGTGGCGGCATGGTTACGGCACTTCACACCTGCCTACCCGCCCGTCTTCCTCGGCATCCGCGACGAAGAGCGGCTCGTGGGTGTCGCCACCCTCGAACCTGGCCCAGCGGTCGCGCGCCAGCTTGGAGACCCGAACGTCTGCGACTACTCCGGCCCGATCGCGCTCCCTGGTTACGAGGAGGAGGCCGCCGCCGGCATCATCGAGTGGCTCATGGAAGACCTCACCGTCGGGCTTGATCTCTGGGGTATCCGCGAGGATTCGCCGATGCGAGCCGCGCTCGCCGCAGGTGCGGCGCGTTTCAGCTGGCCCGTTACCGAAGAACGCGAGGCGGTCTGCCCGTACATGGACCTCCCCGGCGACTTCGAAACCTACATTGCCAGTCTCCCGAAACACGACCGCCACGAACTGCGCCGGAAGATTCGTAATCTCGAAGCGGCCGGCGAAGTCCGCTTCGACAGCGTCACCGAACCCGAAGGCGTGCGCGCCGGGATGGACCGTTTCCTCGAACTCATGCGCATCAGCCGTGACGACAAGGACAGTTTCCTCACGCCCGCGATGGAGGCGTTCTTTCGCGACCTCGCCCCGTCGATGGCCGCTGCCGGGATGGCCCGCCTCTCCACGCTCTGGCTCGATGGCCAATCAGTCGCCATGCTCCTCTCGTTCGAAGACGCGGACACCGTCTACCTTTACAACAGCGGCTTCGACCCGGCGGCGTCGCACCTGGCCGTTGGGCTGCTCTCGAAAGCCTATGCGATCGAAGACGCGATTGCACACGGGAAGAGGCGCTTCGACTTCCTCCGCGGCGAAGAAGTGTACAAGCGACACCTCGGCGGCGTCCCGCGTGAAGTCCTTCGCGTCTACGCCGGCAAGCGCGATGGCTAGTCAGCGGGACCGAAGCGCATCGCAGCCACGCGCGAACTCTCGAATTGCAGTCGCCAACTCATTGGGCCGCCGAAACAGCACCTGGTGTCCGCAGCCCGCAATTGTGAGCAGAGACGCATGTGGTTGTCGCTCCATCATCTCGGCGGCCAGTGGCGCCGGCAGCACGACGCTCTGTTCGCCACGCACGACGAGCGTCGGGGATAGCAGCGCGTCCCACATCGGCCACAGATCCGTCCGTGGCCGCCCCGCGTCGAGGTCCGCCTACATCCTGCGCGCGATGGCAGGGTCGAAGCGGGGACGCCCACCAGGCAGCAGCGGCGGGCCATCCGCATAGCGCGCCATCGCACGCGCAATCTCGCGCGACCCGGCCGTCATCTCCGGCGCCGGGTACGCATCGACCACCACGAGCCCCGCGACACGTTCCTCCAGCGCCGCGGCGGTGAGGATCGCGACACCGCCGCCCATCGAGTAGCCGGCGAGTACGCACCGCTCGATGGGGAGCGTGTCGAGCAACCTTGCGATGTCGCTGAAGTGCGCATCCGTGTGGTACGCCTCCTCTGGTGACCATGGGCTCTGGCCGTGGCCGCGCGCGTCCGGTGCGATCACTTCGCGTTCCACCGCCAGCTCTTGGGCGACCGTTGTCCAATCACGGCCCAGCCCCCCGATGCCGTGAAGCAGCAGCATCGGTAGGGCGGTCGAGCCTTCGCCCCAGGTCGTGATTGCGAGGCCGTTGCGTTCGAGCGGTTTGCGCTGCGTCGGTATCATCCCGCTCCTGAGGTTACCACTGGCATTCACCGACCTGCGGAGATATTTGACATGCAACCAGATAGTTGCATATCATCTCCGCATGGACGACGTGTTCAAAGCCCTCGCTGACCCCGGCCGCCGCGACCTCCTCGATGCCCTCTTCGAGCGCAACGGTCAGACGCTCGGTGAACTCTGCGCGCGGCTCGACATGACCCGGCAGGGCGTCAGCAAGCACCTGGCGATCCTGGAGGCCGCGAACCTCGTCGTCACCACGCGACGCGGCAGGGAGAAGCTCCACTACCTCAACCCCGTCCCGATTAACGACATCGCGGAACGCTGGATCAACAAGTACGACGAGCCGCGCCTCCAGGCTCTTGCCGACCTCAAGCGCGCGCTCGAAACGACCCGCGAGCGAGAAGGAAGGTGACTGGCTGCGCGTTCGAGCACAAGTAAATGACCCCATTCTCACATTTGCAGAGGTATCACATGGAAACGCCACAGTTCGTCTACACCACGTACATCGCCACCACGCCCGAGAAACTCTGGGAAGCGCTCACCAACCCCGGCTTCACCGAGCAGTACTGGAGCGAATCCCGCGTCCAGTCTGATTGGACGGTTGGCTCACCCGTACGCCATATGCGCGGCGAAACCCTCATGATCGCGGGCGAAGTCCTCGTGTGTGACCCGCCCAGCCACCTCGCGTACACCTGGTCGGTCCGCCACATTCCTGGATATGCCAACGAGCCCCCGTCCCGCGTCGATTTCGAGATCGAACCGCTCGGCGCCGATGTCCGGCTCACCGTCACTCATCGTGACCTTGCCCCCGCGACCCTCACCCTTATTAGCGGCGGGTGGCCACTCGTCCTGTCCAGCCTCAAGAGCCTGCTCGAAACCGGCCGGGCTCTCCACGTCATGCGCCTCTCCGGCCAAATCGTCACACGCTAAAGCAAGCAACAAGGAGCCGCGACCATGGACAATCCCTCATTCGTCTACAGCCTGTACATCCGCGCCACACCCGAAGAGGTATGGGCCGCACTCACACAGACCGATTTCATCCAGAAGTACTTCGATGGCGGCGGTCCGAAGTCCGACTGGAAACCAGGCTCGGCTATCGCCTGGAAGATGGACGAGGAGACCGGCTACCGTGACTGGGGCCAACAGGTGCTCGAAGCCGACCCACCCCGCCGGCTCGTCTACTCCTGGCACAACTACCAGCCGGAGATGCAAAAGTACTTCCCCTGGACCGATGCACAGCTCGCCGAGTATCGCAAAGAGCCTGTCTCGAAAGTCACCTTCGAGGTCATGCCGGCGATCGAATCCCCGATCCGCCCCGGCCGCACCGAGTGGACAAAGCTCACCCTTGTCCACGATGGCTTCGTCCCCGGCAGCGAAATGCTCAACGGCATCAGCGAGGGGTGGCCGGTCATCATCTCAAAGCTCAAAACGGAGGTGGAGGCTGCTGCAGAACGCTGAGCCCGGCGTACCTGCGAGGCGATGGCCGGGCGATGCTCACCCGGCCATCGCCCGCAGCGATTCTCGTATTTCCGCCGCCCGTTCGACATTCTCCTCGGCCGTCCGTTGCGTCATGATCAGATTGATGTGGCGGGCGCCAGCTTCGGCATAAGCCATGATCGCCGTCGCCACTTCTTCGGCTGTCCCGAACGGCGTGTAGCGCTCAAAGCGTTCGAACGGCAGCCGGTATGTGGCCTCCATCGCACGCGAAACGCGTTCGCGTGCCCCATCCCTGTCCTCCGCGACGCACGACCAGAACTGCATACCCATCTCTATCGCCGATGGGTCGCGCCCGGCTTTCACTGCTGCGTCGTCGATAAGGTCGCGCGCAGCACGAAACCGTTCGAGCGATTGCCAGATTCCCGTATAGCCGTCGCCGTAGCGGCCCGCGCGCCGCAGTGCCGCGTCGCTTCGGCCACCCACGAAAATCGGGACTGGACGAAATGGCTTCGGGTATACCGTCACCTGGTCCAACTGAAAGTGTTTGCCCTCGAACGACACGTTGTCTTCGGTCCAGAGCCGCCGGATTACCTGCAACGCTTCGTTCGCGCGTGCGCCCCGGGTACGTGGGTCCACCCCGCTCGAGGTGAATTCGTGCGGGTCTTCGCCACCCACGCCGATGCCCAGCACGAATCGTCCCATGCTCAACTGGTCGAGTTGCGCCACCTGGAGCGCCACGGGAACCACGTGGCGCAGTGGAAGCAGGTAGACGGCCGTCTTCAATTCCACTCGCTCCGTTACTGCCGCAACTGCCGTCAGTGTGATCAGTCCGTCGTTGCCGTAGCCATAGAACGTCACATGGTCGCCGGCAAGTAAGCCATCGAGCCCGAGCGCCTCCGCTCGCCGCGCTGCGTCCAGGACCATCGCGCCTGTTGTGCCCGTGCGGATATCCCACGAACGGATCATGACCGAGACGGTTGGTGCAGTAGGCATACGGTGGACTCGTCGATCTGTGCTGTCGTCGTATGGTACAGGGAGTCGCCGCTGTGAACCCCCTGTACTGAGCAGTCGGCACGGAACGGCCGAGCCGATTTATTCGGTCCCTTGGGAGGCCTCCCCGGCTAGCCCACCCGTGCCAGGAAGCCTTCGAGCTCCCGGAGCACCTCATCTTTGTGAGTCATCCAGTAGTCCGCGGTGGGGCCCTCAAGCAAGTGGCTGCCTGGTACGCGGTCCGCGAGGAGCTTCGCGGCGCGCATGGGGTGAAGGTCGTCGCCTTCGTGGCCGAATACGATCGTCGGTACCTTGATCCGGCTGTAACACTCGGGGTCGTGTGGAGTCGCGTCGATAAGCCCCCGGATGGCGTACTTCAGCGTGAGCGGGTTCTGGCTCCGCAGCCATGCAGCCCGCTCATCGGCATCGCCAGCATCCGCACCGAAGCCGGGGACTGCCTTCACGACCTCGATGGCCGTTTCGATCCCGTAGTTTTCAACCGCCGACGCCAGGAAGTCCAGCGCGGTGATCGCTCGTTGCTCGCCCGGGGTCCGCATCGCCGGAAATCCCAGGGGCGGAGGCATCATCGCGACGAGGGCCTTTACCCGCTCAGGACGTTCAACAGCCAGCCAGATTGCGGATGCCGCGCCCATCGATACGCCGCCCACGATGGCGCGCTCTCGGCCGGCGAAACCGATCATCGAACTCATGTCGCGGCCGAGCGTCTCCCATGTATACGCCGCTGGCGATTCTGGCCCGCCCGACTCACCGTGGCCTCGGGCGTCGTACGCGAGCAGCCTGACCTGTGCGAGCAGGGGGTCGAGTCCTTCGAAGTAGCGCTGTAGATCCTCGATCCGGCCGAGGAGCCCATGGCCAAATACCACCAACGGCCCCTCACCCGTGAGACGGTACCTCAGTTGGTTGCCATTGATGTCCGCCATGCCCGCCTGGCCGGAAGCTACCGAACTGTCTGCAGAATCCATCTGCTATGAGTGTATCGGGCGAGGCGCGTTACCGCCGGTAGCAACCCGAGTGCGCCTATCCGCTATGCTCGCCTGTATCCACTTCCAGGGAGCCCGCTCGATGCCCACAATCACCGGCATTGCACACGTCGAACTCAGTGTCCGAAATCTCGAGACGACGGAGGCGTGGTACGGCAAAGTGTTCGACATGCAGACGGTCTTCCGCGAGACCGGCAATCAGTTCGGTGTGAGCGACCTCGCGATGTTCGAACCGCATAGCCACGTGGTCTTCGCGTTCACCGAACACCCTACCAATAACGGCGAGCTCTTTGACCCGCGCCGGACAGGACTCGACCACGTCTCGTATTCGGTGGAGAGCGTCGAAGAGCTTGATCGCTGGCGTGAACATCTCGTGGCGCTGGGCGAAATGCCGTCGCCGAACGTCGACTGGCCGAGTGGCGCCACCAGCTTCACGGTCACGGACCCGGATGGCATTGTGATCGAACTCTTCGTACGCTCTCACCGCTAGATGCGGCAGCGCGCAAAGAAACACCTCGCCTCGTGTCGAAGCGGGGTGTTGTGACCAATTTGTTGCGCGTTCCTACTCGTCGTCGAAGCCGGAGGCGCCGAACCCGCGGCGTGGCGGAGGCGGAGGCGGAGGCGTACCCTCGCCGCCGTCCGTGCGCCGGACCCATCCGCGGCTAGCTCCGCCGATTGGCGCTCCGCCGCCGCGCGGCGCCATGTCGCGGCCGCCGCCTCGGCTGAATCCTCCGCCACCTGAGCGGTTCCCGCCGCGGCTCCCACCACGATCACGGTCGCGAGGGCCACGGTCCCCACGGTCCCCGCGGTCGCCGCCGCGCGGGCCGCCGCCGCCACCATTACCGCCGCCCCTTCGCGGACCGCCGCGGCCGCGGCCGCCGCCATCGTGGGACTGCGCGCCGGGCTCCGGGGGTTCTTCGCCGAGCAGCACCGCCCGGCGCGAGAGGTTGATGCGTCCAAGGTTGTCGATCTCGCTGACCATCACCGTCACTTCATCGCCCACCGACACTTCGTCTTCGTCGCTGTCGACGTGGTCTTCGCCAAGCTGCGAGATGTGCACGAGGCCTTCTTTGCCTGGCAGGATCTCGACAAAGGCGCCAAAGTTCAGCAGGCGCGTCACCTTGCCGGTGTAGATCTCCCCAACCTGCACTTCTTTCGTGAGGCCTTCCACCATCTGGATGGCTTTGCGGGCGACGGCTTCGTTGATGCCGCCGACGAACACGGTGCCATCTTCCTGGATGTCGATGGTCGCGCCGCCGGATTCTTCCTGAATCTTCCGCACCATCTTGCCGCCTGGGCCGATGAGCGTGCCGATGTGTTCCGGGTTGATCTGGATGCGATACATCTTTGGCGCGTATTCCGAGACCTCTTCGCGAGACTCGGGCAGCACCTCGTGCATGCGGTCCAGCAGGAACTCACGCGCATCCTTGGCCTGGGCCAGGGCTTTCGCGAGCAGTTCGCGCGACACGCCGCCGATCTTGATGTCCATCTGGAGGGCGGTGATGCCATCGCGCGTACCGGCGACCTTGAAGTCCATGTCGCCCATGAAGTCTTCCTGGCCAGCAATATCCGTGAGTACCTTGTAGTTGCCGTCTTCGCCCATAATCAGGCCCATCGCGATGCCCGCCACCGGCGCCGAGATCGGCACACCGGCATCCATCAGGGCGAGCGTACTGCCGCAGACGCTCGCCATCGAAGTCGAGCCGTTGGAGGACATGACTTCGCTCACGAGGCGCAGGACATACGGGAAGTCATCCTCGCTTGGGATGACGGGCTCGAGCGCCCGCTCGGCGAGTGCGCCGTGGCCAATTTCCCGGCGGCCCGCGCCGCGCATCGGGCGTGCCTCACCCACCGAATACGGCGGGAAGTTGTAGTGGTGCATGTAGCGCTTCGACGTCTCGGGGCCGAGCGTGTCGAGCTTTTGCGCCATGCTCAAGCCGCCCAGGGTCGCGATCGTCAGCACTTGCGTCTCGCCACGCTGGAAAAGGCCCGACCCGTGCGTCCGAGGCAGGACGCCTGCATGGATGGTCAGCGGGCGGATCTGGGTCACTTCGCGGCCATCGGCGCGCTTGCCGTCCTCAAGGATCTGCCGGCGAAGGGCCTTCTTGATCACGGCGTACAGTGCGTCGCTCAACTCGGCCGACGTGTACTGCTCGCCGAGCGCCTGGTTCAGTTCGGCCTTGATCGCCTTGTTTGCATCGCTGCGTTCGCTCGCGGCGTTGGCCACGATTTCCGCCATGCGGTCCTTCAGGTGTTCCGAAACGGCGCTCACAGCATCGGCATTCTCTGTCGCCGGCGTGTATTCCTTCTTCACCGGGGCTGCCTCTGCGGCGATCTTCGCCTGGAGCTCGTTGATGGCGCGGTTCGCTTCCATCGCCGCTTCGATTGCTTCGAGCACGACGTCCTCAGAGACCTGCTTCGCACCGGCCTCCACCATCACGACGGCATCGTTCGTGCCCGCCACGATAATGTCGAGATCGCCTTCATCGGCCTGCTCGAACGTGGGGTTGATGACGTACTCGCCACCGATCCGCGTCACGCGGACGCTGCTGACGGGGCCGTTGAACGGGATGTCGCTAGTCATAAGCGCGGCACTCGCGCCGACCGTGATGAGCGTGTCCGGCTGGTTTTCCTGGTCCGCCGAGAGTGTAGTGGCGACGATCTGCACTTCGTTGCGGAAGCCCTTCGGGAAGAGCGGTCGTAGCGGGCGGTCAGTCAGCCGCATCGCAAGGATCGCGTCGGTGCCGGCACGCCCTTCACGGCGCGGGAAGCTTCCGGGGATCTTGCCGGCGGCATAGAGCCGCTCTTCGTAGTCAATTGTGAGCGGGAAGAAATCCACTCCCTCACGCGCATCTGCCATGCACGCGGTGACCAGCACAATCGTGTCGCCCTGGCGCACGGTCACAGAACCGTTCGCCTGCCCGGCGAGGATTCCGTGCTGAATCGTCAGGGTCTTTCCCCCGACTTCGATCTCGTAGGTCTTGGGTTCGTTCATTTCCGTTTGTCTGCTTCTCTCGTTCTCTACGCAAACGCTGCACTGGGGTACGCCCATTCACCCGGCGAGTCCCCGCGATGTGGCCATCCCGCTGTTTGGGGGATGGTGGCAAAGTGAAAAATGAAGAGCTGGCTAGTAGCCTGCTGAACAAAAGCCCCCGCTATTTGCGGAGGCCCAGCCGTCCAATGACGTCCCGATAGCGGTTCACGTCGCACTTGTTCAGATAGCGGAGTTGCCGCCGTCGTTGCCCGACCAGCATCAGCAATCCGCGTCGCGTGTGGTAGTCGTGCTTGTTCGCCTTCAGGTGCTCGGTCAGATACTTAATGCGCTCAGTCAGGAGTGCAACCTGCACCTCTGGCGATCCCGTATCTGTCGCGTGCGTCCCGAAATCTCGGATCAGTTCGTCTTTGCGCTCTTTCGTCAGCAAACCTTGTCTTCTGTCTTCCTTTGCCGGTACATGTGAACACGGTCAACGTAGCATACGGCATGGCACACGGCAATTCGGGCGCAACACCGTCGCTCATTATCCTCTCCGGGCCGCCGGGCACAGGCAAGACGACCTTTGCGCGCGCTCTCTGCGGCACCCTCGCGGCAGTCCACATCGAAAGTGATGCCATCAGGCGCGGACTCACGCCGTCCCCACGATACACGCCCGCCGAAAACGCCGCAGTATTCGCCCGGGCCGAAGCCGCGGGCCTCCGGGCGCTGACCCACGGCCAACACGCCATTATCGATGCTACGAACCTCGCGGCTCGTGATCGCCGCCGCTTCGTCCACGTCGCACGACGGCTTGACTGCGGCCTCATCTTCGTCCGGCTCACAGTGCCCGACGGCGTAGCGCGGACGCGCCTGGCATCGCCGCGTGAGGGGTTTTCGCAGGCGACAGCGGCTATCTACGACCGCATGAAGGGCCGCTATCAGCCATTCTCCGGTCCTGCCGTTGTCGTCGACACGCGCTACTCGATAGCGCCGAGCCTGGCACTCGTGGTGGCAATGATTGCCTCTGCGGGTTAGCGAAGCGCGTGGCGGCGGGAACAGAGCGCGCCGTGTGCGCCACGTGGCACTTCCTGCAGATGGGCGGGGACCCCGAGGGCTCCGCCCGCAGCTTAGTCGAGGATCTGCCGTGCTTTCCTCACGGACGATGCATCGATGAGCTCTGCACCGTCGCGTGCGACCCAGAGACCTTCCGCGCGTGCTGCTTCGTACCGCTGGATGTGGCGCGTCGCGCGTTCGCGTGCGGCCTCGCCGGGGGTGAATGCTGCATTCGCCTGCGCCACACCGGCCACGTCAGGCAACACGAGGCCCGCGAACCCATGTTGTGCGAGCTCACGCGATTCCAGCGGCCCCCCGCACGCCAGCGGCAGGCCATCCGCGGCCCGAGCCGCCGCGACCACGGCGCCGCGCGCGTACGCCAGGCGCGCGCCGCTGGCTTCGGCGCGTGCTCCGGCGTCGCGGGCATATGCGTCACTATCGAAAACCAATCCTGCAACGCGGGCTGTTGCATGCATGAGCTCTGCGGAACGGAGGAGTGCGCGGGCTGTATCGACGAGGGCGTAAATACCCACAGCGCCCGGTTCGATATCACGGGCTAGTTCGAACTCGCGGAGGAGCACGGCCGCGTCGCGCAAATCCTGCGGTTCGCGGGTGCCGCTCACGAACACTCCAGCGAGCTCCGGCGCAGTCAGCATATCCAGGTCATCCCGGAGCAATTGCGTGCGCGGATGGTTCACCGCCACGAACGCGAGCTTGCCTGCTTCGTGTGCGATGTGGATTGCCTCGCGGGCGGTGTTGCGCAGCGATGCCGCCGGGCGCATGTCCGTCGCTGTCGTCATCAGAATCGCGTCTGTCTCAGATGCGAGCTGCTGTTGCCGCCGTCCGGGGCTGCAACGCCTCCAGATGGATATCCTGCTGCAAGGCCATGATCGTCTGCATGTGGTCCAGCACGTGCCGGTACATGAGCTCTGCAATCCACTGGCAGGTGAGCGGTCCCCACCGTGTGTCTGTGCGGTACTGGGTCCACACGGCGTCGGTCATCTCACGGAAGATCCCGAACTCTTCTTCTCTGATTCGCCCGATGTCATCCATGATGACGTTGATCGGTTCGTCGGCGTCGTACCGGCCTGCGTGCCACGTCACGCGATTGTAGTCGCGTGGATCGAGCATCTCAGGCACCGTAGCCCAGCGGAGCAGCGGCAGGTACACCTCCTGCTCCATGTCGCGGAGATGAGAGACCTGCTCGTGGATAGACCATTCGTCCGTCGAGGGCGTGTACCTGCCGGCATCCCGTCCGAGATCCCGGACCATCCATCGCAGGTCATCAGTTGCGGACCGCAGCCGCGAGATGAGGTCTGCCCGGTAAGTTGACGCGTCGCTCATATCGTCCTCGTTCCTCGTGCCACCACAATGCAGCGAGTATAGGCCCATGCGGCCCTCCCCGCTCTCCAGCAGGGCGGCCGGCTACGCTTGTGAGGGCTTCCGGCCTATGACGAAGGTGACGCAACCATCCCCGGTGCGTGGTGAAGGGAGGAGCTTCAACGCGGCGAGTGCTGGCTCAAGCAGCCGATACGCCATGTGCTGCTTGCCGCTCAACCCCAACGAACCAGCGTACTCGATTGAGACGTGCTCGAAGCCGGCGCCCTTCACATGCAGTTCGAGCATCCAATCCGGAAGCAGCGTCGTGTGGCCAGAACCGTAATACTCGGCCCGTCCGAAATAGCTGGGCGCGCCACGCAGCAGGAATTTCAGCCGCGACCGAGGGTGCCCAACGTTGGGAGTAGACGTAATGAGCACACCACTCGGCCTGAGGACTGTAAAGAAGTTCCGAAGGGCCTGCCGCGGGTTCTCCACATGTTCGAGCATCTCCACCGCGCATACGCAGTCGAACTCGCTGGGAGACACCCCGGGTGGCAGCTCGGCGCCCGCCGCGTCCCACTGAACCACTGGCGGCTCGGCACGGTAGTCCGTCGTGTCAAGCTCGCTCGCCAGCACATCGAACCCGGCGTCGTGCAATCGCGCCGCGAGGCCGCCTGAGCCGCTCCCGACATCCAGGATGCGAGCACCGGGAGGCAGAAGTCGGGCAGCAAGCGCCTGTGCATGTGCATGCACTCCCTCGGCCGCGTGGACCGGTATTCCGCGGTACGCACGGCCACTGTCGGCGCGGTGCACCGTCCTGGTATGTTCGCCTGTCACGTCTCCCGCCTGTTCCATGGCGGTGTCAGGCCTTCCGCCGCATCGAAAGCCAGCGGTTCCAGTGGTATGCGCCGAGCCCAATCCACAGCACGAGGCCGCCGCCGTAGAGCACGCGGTCACCACCGCTCGACACTGCCAGCAGGGCCGCATCGGCGCACGCGCCAACGGTGGTGACGATGGCGGCCGTTAGCATCCAGCGGCTTGAACGCGCTACTCGCCCGCGGGGCCTGCGCGATGCCGCAGCGGGACGGGTTGCCTTTGCGGCTTGCGCGAGCGGGTTCACAAGGGTGGGATGTTCGACGGGCCGCCGCCGCGATCGCTTCTGGCGCCGGCCTGCTTTTGTGCTCATACGCCGGAGTTTCCCACCCCCGGCCCAGCCGTGCCAGCGTGCAGGCGGGCTATGAACTCTTCGCCCCCGTCGCGGCTTCGAGCCGCGAAATCACGAGGTCGAGGTCCTGGACGTTCCTCACGCTGCGCATGTCTGCGAGGAACAGTCCGACGTTCTGCGTGAGCGACCACACCTTTTCGACCTTGGGGCCGATCGGATTCGATGACTGCGGGCTTGTGGCGTATGTGCCATAAAACGCGAAGTATGCCTGGTTGATCTTGCCGACGTAGATGCCATGGTCCGCGAGGTATTTCTGGGTGTCGTCCATTCGTTGTTCGGCCTCGCTCACCTTGCCCGTGGCAAGCAGTTGGTCCACTTCGAGGCGCAGGCTGTGCATCACCGCGTTGAGCTGGTCGCTGACCTTGGCGTCGATCGCGGCGATCATCTGATCGACCGCCGCGCCCTGCACGCGCTCGCCGCTGTGATCGGGCTTGACGATTTCGGCGAGGAAGGCGGCGACGCCGCGGCGCGCATCCTCATAGCCCTCATCGACCGGCGTGAGCCTGGTTTCGGCGAGCACCTGATCGAGAAGGGAGGTTTCTTCGGTCGTCGTCGTGGCGGCGGACGGGGTGCTGGTCGTCTCGGACATCGTGT
>JAFKFP010000280.1 GCA_017308185.1 bacterium
GGTCGAAGTTCGGCGTGCCCATGTCGACGCGCGCCGCCGTCACCACTCCATCAGTCCGGAACAGCTTCAATGTGAGCACGCCGGCAAGCGTCTCAATCGTTACCGATTCGGCATCAGGCGCGACGATGCCCTCTTCAACCGCGTACTTCGCCAGGCAGCGGATGCCGTTGCCGCACATCTCCGCTTCCGAGCCATCGAGGTTGAACATGCGCATGCGCAAATCGGCCTTCGTCGAAGGCAGCGCAAGGATCAGCCCGTCACTGCCCGCCCCGAAATGCCGGTCGCTGATGCGCCGCGCCACCTCGTTCCAGTCACGCTCCTCCGTCGGGCGATGAAAAAGGTAGTCGTTGCCGTTGCCGTGCATCTTCGTTACGCGCATGACCCTATTGAACGGCACGCCCGGGCGCGGAGTAAAGCGCGTGCCGCTACGTCGACGCCAGCAGCAACTCTTCGCCCATCACCACACGAAACCCGTCGCCGCGACTGCCGAAGTAACGCGCATTCAGCTCCCGAGCCGAAACATGCCGCGCGTCCTTGAACCCTGCTTCCAAGGCCAGCGCAACCATCTCGTCAGGTTCGAAGAAGCTGACGAACGGCGTCCCGCTCGCCTGCGCCCCTCGTTGGGCTATCGCGAACCCGGGCTGCACATCCGGGGCCATCTGGTCGAATGGCAACAGGAACGTCATCAGCAAAGTCGAACCCGGCGCCAGCGACGCAACCTCCGCCAACGTGGCCGAAATCGCTTCCCGCGTGAGGTACATGCTCACGCCTGCCGATGCGACAACCGCCGGCCGCCCGGCATCGAATCCAGCAGCGACCAGCGCATCCCGCCACGACTGGTTCATCTCGAAGTTAACTGGCACAAGATGCAGCCGCTCCGGTACGCCATAGCCGAGCTCGATGAGCCGCTGCCGTTTCCACGCCTGCGTGCCTGGCTGATCTACCTCGAACACCTGTAGCCGCGAGGCCAGCTCCGGCTGCCGCTGCGCGAACGTATCCAGACCCGCGCCGAGGATCACGTACTGCCCCACCCCACGCTGCATCTGCTCCGCAACCAGGTCCTCCACGAACCGGCCTCGCGCAACGATCGACGCCCGGAAGAACTTCGTCCCTTCGGGCTCCATATCGCCGCGCCGCTCCCAGCCGTCCTCTGGCGCTGCCAGCCGCAGCCCGACCTCGTCTTCCAGCACATACGGCGGCGCATCTACCCGGACGTGCAGCGCCCGCCACAGCGCCGTCCGCACCGCCGTGTTGTCAGGTTCTGCCTGCCGTTGCTCCTCTGTCATCCACCACTCCGCCGGGTGTCACTCAGCCGCAAACGTGGTCACCGCCGCGGCCCCTCGCCCCGGATCACATTCACACACGCCCCCGTGAAGATGTTCGCCTGCAGATCGATGTCGTCCGCGTCGTGGACCTACGTGATCCGCGGGTCGTCGCGACGGAACCACTGCATCTGCCGTCGCGCGAGTTGGCGGGTCGCGCGCTTCGTCGCCTCGATCGCCTCGTCCAGCGAGCAACGCCCCGCCAGGTGCTCGACGATCTCGCGATACCCGATCGACGACATCGCCGGAGCATCCGCGGGCACGCCGTCGGCCAGCAGCCCGCGCACCTCATCGACGAACCCCGCCTCGAACATCGCATCCGCGCGCCGGTCAATACGCTCGTGCAGTTCGTCTTTTGGCACATCGATGCCGAAGAGCAGGTACTCGAAGTCCGGTGTGCCTTTCGTCTGCCAGTCGCTGATCGGCTTGCCCGTCACCTCATACACTTCAAGCGCCCGGATCACGCGCCGCACGTTGCGCGCATCGATACGCTCCGCAGCGACTGGATCGACCACGCCCAGCCGCCGGTGCAGCGCGTGAGCACCATACTGCTGCGCCTCGAACTCCATGCGGGCGCGAAACTGCGGGTCTGGCTCGACCTCCGGCACCTGCCAGTCTTCGAGCAGCGCCCACACGTACTGTCCCGTCCCCCCAACAAGCCAGGCGAAGGAACTCCGCTCCCAGATCGCGTCGAGCGCCTCACGCGCGTCACGGCGGTACAGCGCGAGGCTGTAGCTCTCCCGCGGGTCCCCGATGTCGTACAGGTGGTGACGCACACCTCTCCGCTCGTGCGCCGTGGGCTTTGCCGTACCGATGTCCATGCCCCGGTAAATCTGCCGGCTATCCGCATTCACAATGTCGC
>JAFKFP010000281.1 GCA_017308185.1 bacterium
CGGCCGCTTCTGGATCGCGATGCTCAGCTTATGCCAGACCGAGTGATGATGTGACGATTCGGTACTGCGGAGGAACGGCAGGCTCAGATAGTCGACACGCTTCCCGATGATCGCGAGTGACGCCGGGAGCAACGTGAGCGCCGCCAGCACCGAAAGCGCTACGACGATAGCGGCCGCCACACCCAGCGCACCGATGAACGGGATGCCAATGAGTAGCAGCCCCGCCATCGCGATAATGACGACCGTCCCCGCGAACAGTACGGAGCGCCCGGCCGTTCCCACGGCGATCGCAACCGAGTCGTCAACCGACCGCCCCGAGTGCAGCGCCTCCCGGAACCGCGTGATTACCAGTAGTGCGTAATCGATGCCCACGCCCAGGCCGATCATCGCCGCGAACGACGGCGTGAACGACGTGATGTCCATGAAGTGCGCGGCCACGCCCACCAGCGCAATCCCACAACCCAGCGAGACCAGCGCTGCAACGATCGGCAGGCCCATCGCGACCACCGAGCCAAAGGCGATAAGCAGGATAATGGCTGCCACCACGATGCCAATCACTTCGCTCGAGGCCATACCGGTGCCCTGCGTCTGCTGCACGACCTGGCCGCCCGCTTCCACCGTGAGCGAGGGCGTCGTCGATTTGTCGATGAGCGAAACCAGCGCGTTCGCCGATGAATGCTTCAGTGCGCTCGCCTGCACGCCGTACTGCACCGTCGCGAACGCGATATGCCCATCCTTCGATATCTGTGTCGGGTGGTCCAGCGGCGAAATCACGCCGGTGACCTCCGGGAGCTGCCTCGCCGATGCCACGACGGCCGCAATCTCCGCCTGGACCGCCCCATCGGACAGCGGCTGCTGCGATTTGAAGACCAGCAGGCTGTCGCTCCCCGCCTGTGCCGGGAACTTGGCGCGGAGCAGGTCCGCGGCCTTCTGCGCTTCCGAACCCGGAATGGTGAAGTTCGTCGCGAACGATCCGCGCCCGAAGTTCATCGCAAACAACAGCCCCATAAGCAGCACCGCCCAACACCCAATCACCAGCCACTTGTGCCGCACCGTTACATGGGCAAGCCGTTCGAAGGGCGACGAGGACACGAACAGAGACCGGAGGACCGTCATCGAAAAATTGAACTCCTGCCGGTGCAGACCGGGTATGCAAAAAAGGGGCGCAGGGGGTGCATATGTATTGCGAGTCCGCCCATCGCCCTTATTGTCCACTCGCAAGCGACTTCACAACACCTCCGCCTGCCAAGATTTTCTTTATCCTTGACGCGGCTCCTTGCTATTCCCTCCATGTCCCGGCGGCCCCGCCCGTTGCACCTCTATCACAGTGTGTGCGGGGCTTAACCAGCCACCCTTCCGGGTTGATATACTTGGACTGCCTGGCTGCGGCGTCCGTCGCGTAAAGGCGGCCACCTCAGTGGAAATTACCGCTCACGGAGTCAGGCATCGTGGATGACCCCCGCATCGTCGCCGAACGCATCCTCTCCAACGTCGAGCGCGTCATCGTCGGCAAAGATCGCGAACTACGCCTCGCCGTAACCGCACTCCTCTGCGGCGGCCACATGCTCATCGATGACGTGCCCGGCGTGGGCAAGACGATGCTCGCGCGCGCAGTTGCCATCTCGACCGGCTGCGAATTCAAACGCATCCAGTTCACCCCGGACCTCCTCCCGACCGACATCACCGGCGTCTCTATCTACAACCAGAAGACGGGCGATTTCGAGTTCCGCGAAGGCCCCATCATCTCCCAGGTCGTCCTCGCTGATGAGGTCAACCGCGCAACCCCGAAGACCCAATCCGCCCTCCTCGAAGCCATGGAAGAGCGGCAGGTCACCGTCGATGGCATCACACATATCATGCCCCAGCCGTTCATGGTCATCGCGACCCAGAACCCCATCGAGTACGAAGGCACCTTCCCACTCCCGGAAGCCCAGCTCGACCGCTTCCTCCTCCGCATCCACCTCGGCTATCCCACCCGCGAAGACGAACTCCACGTCCTCCAGGCTCAGCAGACCCACCATCCCATCGAAGGCCTCAGCCAGGTCACCGACAGCAGGGAGATACTCGCACTCCAGGACGCCGTTCGCGATATCCACGTCGCCCCGGATGTCGCGCGCTACATCGTCGAACTCGTGAACCAGACCCGCGAACACGAATCTGTCTATCTCGGGGCAAGTCCC
>JAFKFP010000282.1 GCA_017308185.1 bacterium
TTCCTCGCGAATGCCGAACGGACGCCCCTGGCAGACTTGGCCGCGCGCGAGGCCACGCTGGAGCCGGGCGACGCGATCAACATCCAGTACACGAGCGGCACAACCGGGGACCCGAAAGGCGCGACGCTCACGCATCACAATATCCTCGGCAACGGGCGGTTGCTCAGCCAGATCATGGGCTATTCCGCAACAGATCGAGTGTGCATCCCGGTGCCGCTGTACCACTGTTTCGGGATGGGGATTGGCAACCTCGGGTGCGTCACATCTGGTGCGACGATCGTGTACCCGGCGCCGTCCTTCGAACCGTTGGCAACGCTGGAGGCGATCGCCGAGGAGCGCTGTACGAGCGTCTATGGTGTGCCCACGATGTTCATCGGCATGCTTAGCCACCCGCAGTTCCACGAGTTCGACATCACGTCGCTCCGGACGGGGATGATGGCCGGCTCGCCGTGCCCGATCGAGGTGATGCGGCGCGTGATTAGCGAGATGCATGCCGAGCAAGTGACCATCGCGTACGGGATGACGGAGACGGCGCCGGTTTCCTTCCTTACGCGGCCGTCCGATTCGCTGGAGCGGCGCGTAACGACTGTTGGCACGGTGATGCCACACACCGAGGCGAAAGTCATCGATCCGGCGACCGGTGAGGTCGTACCCACTGGCACGGCGGGCGAGATCTGCTCGCGCGGATACCTCGTGATGCAGGGCTACTGGGAGGATCCGGGCGCAACTGCTGCTGCTATCGACGCGGACGGTTGGATGCACACCGGCGACCTCGGAACGATGGACGAAGAGGGCTACTTGAACATAGTCGGCCGGATGAAGGACATGGTGATCCGCGGCGGCGAGAACGTGTTCCCGGTCGAAATCGAGAACGTCCTGTTCCAGCATCCGGCGGTCGCCAGCGCGCAGGTCATCGGTGTGCCCGATGAGCGGCTCGGCGAAGAGGTGATGGCGTGGGTCGTGCTGCGGGACGGGGCCACCGCCACGGAGGACGAACTACGGGCCTTCTGCCGCGAGCGCATGGCTCACTTCAAGACGCCGAAGTACTTCAAGTTCGCGGGCGAGTTCCCGATGACCGTGACGGGCAAAGTGCAGAAGTTTCGCATGCGCGAGGCCGCGATCGAGGAGTTGGGCCTGGCGAGGGCAGCGGCTGTGAAGACCGCGTAGCGTCCCGCGGAGCGCCTACACCGCCGCCGCGAACTTCGCGCGCTTGGCGGCGCGGCCGCGCCGGGTGGCATCGAGTTCCGTCTTACGCATCCGCAGGCTCTTCGGGGTGACCTCGATCATCTCGTCGTTTCCAAGGATCGCGAGCGCCTTCTCGAGGGACGGCGGCGAGGGCGGCGTGAGCTTCACCGCGATGTCGCTGGTGGAGCTGCGAATATTTGTGAGGTGCTTCGCCTTGCAGACGTTCACATCGAGGTCGCTTTCGCGGCTATGGAGGCCCACGATCATCCCGCCGTACACATCGACGCCCGGTTCAATGAAGAGAATCCCCCGCTCCTGGGCGTTCGCGATGCCAAAGCTCAGCGCGGTGCCGGTTTCCGATGCAACCAGCGCGCCGTTGCGTGTGCGCTGGATGTCGCCCGCGTACTTGCGGTAGCCGAGGTATTCGGTGTTCATGATGCCCTCGCCCGCGGTCCCGCTGATGAAGGTGTCGCGGAAGCCGATGAGACCGCGTGTGGGCACATCAAATTCGAGCAGGACGCGTCCGCTCTGTTCGTTGTGCATGGACGTCATCTGCGCACGGCGGCCCGAGAGCGTCTCGATGAGAAAGCCGGTGTTGGATTCTGGCGCTTCTATGAAGAGGCGTTCGAACGGTTCTTCGTGGCCGTGAGGGCCGTCACGGAAGATGACCTCCGGGCGGGTGACAGCGAACTCGTAGCCCTCGCGGCGCATTGTCTCGACGAGAATGGCGAGGTGAAGTTCGCCGCGGCCGCTCACGATGAAGGCATCCGCGGTCTCGCCCTCTTCGACGCGGAGGGCGACGTTCGTTTCGAGTTCGCGGAAGAGCCGTTCCCGCAGTTGGCGGCTCGTCACGAATTGGCCTTCGCGCCCGGCGAACGGCGAATCGTTGACGCGGAACGTCATCTTCATCGCGGGCTCTTCGATGGTGATGACGGGCAGGGGCTCGGATACTGCAGGGTCCGCGATGGTTTCGCCGATGAGGATGTCGGAGAT
>JAFKFP010000067.1 GCA_017308185.1 bacterium
TGCCGTTGATGTGAGGTGCGCTGGCGCCCGCATCACCTTCGTGGCCAACGACGGCGATGATGACCGTACTTGCAAGGACGGCCCCGGCGAGTTGCGCAACGACATAGCCTGCAGCCCGCGTCGTGGAGATTCGGCCCAGCGCCCGGAAGGCGATGGTGATTGCGGGGTTGATGTGACAGCCAGAGATGTGACCGGTAGCGAACACCATCGCCATGACGATGAGCCCAAATGACAATCCGATGCCAACGTCACCCACGGCGCCGTGCGACGTTGCATCCACTGCCATAGCACCCGGCCCGGCGAAGACAAGCCCAAACGTGCCGATGAATTCGGCCAGGTACGGTGCGAACGCAGGCCGCGGACGCCACATCGGCTCATCACGATGACAGGGAATTATTAACGCGCTACACCGGGGGGCGGCGACCCGGCGGCAACCGTACGTCAGCGCACATTCCGCAAGCTTTGCTATGATTCCGTCAACTTTCACTCGCTGCCATTCGAGGCTGTTATGAACGTCGCGTTGCTCTTTGCCCGGTTGTTAGTGGCGGCTATCTTCCTCACGGCCGCCGCCGCCAAACTCCGCGACCCTGCCGGTTCGCGTAAGGCCGTCGCCGAGTTCGGGGTGCCAATGATCCTGGCCGCACCGATAGCACGCATGCTGCCCCTCGCCGAGATAGCCGTCGCGGTCTTGGTCATCCCGACGGCGTCAGCATGGTACGGCGCCATGGCCGGACTCATCCTGATGGCCGTCTTCACTGTCGCGATAATCGTCAACCTGTTGCTCGGGCGCCGCCCCGACTGTCACTGCTTCGGTGAACTCACCAATGGCGTGATCGGATGGCCGACGGTGGGGCGCAATACGGCGATCGGCGCCATCGCCGCGTTCGTAGCGGCGCAAGGCACAGGTGGGAGCGGGAGCAGCGCTGTGGCCTGGCTCGCCAACCTGAACACGATCGAGGGCATCGCCCTCGCCGAGGGACTGGTCGCTATCGTGATCGCTGCCGGTGCGTTTTGGCTGCTCAGCGGACTGATGGGCCAAACCGGGCGCCTGCTGCTCCGCCTCGACGAACTCGAGACAGCCCTTGCGGGTCACCCAGCCACACCATCACCCGCAGCCGCCAACGCGGCAGCTTTGCCTCCCGCGGGCTTGCCTGTGGGCACAAAGGCCCCCGGCTTCCGACTGCCGGATATCCACGGACAGGTGATTACGCTGGAGGGGCTGGTCGCGCGCGCGAAGCCGTTGATCCTGCTCTTCACCGATCCCGGCTGCGGGCCGTGCACGGCGCTCATGCCCGAAGCCAGCCGCTGGCAGCGGGAGCTCGATTCGAGCATGACGCTTGCATTTGTCAGCCGCGGCAAGCCGGCGGACAACCAGGCCAAGGCGGCCGAGTTCGGGGTCGCTACAGTCCTGTTGCAGGACGACCGTGAAGTCGCGGAAGCGTATGGGAGCCAGGGCACACCGAGTGCCGTCATGGTGGCCGCTGATGGGACGATCGCCAGTTCGCTCGCGCTGGGCGCAGATGCGATCCGGCTACTCATCTCCCAGGCGCCAAACGGTCATGCCGCGCAGCCACTCCCGCCGGTGGCAACCGACGGCCGATGCCCGAATTGCGGCCAGTTCCACGGGAATGCTAACGGCGCGGCGCTCACGGGGCCTGTAATTGGCCAGCCGGCACCGTCATTGCGCCTGCCGGACCTCACGGGGCCTGTAATTGGCCAGCCGGCACCGTCATTGCGCCTGCCGGACCTCACGGGCGCCACGGTTGATCTCGCGGATCGCCGCGGGCAGAGCACGCTGTTGCTCTTCTGGAATCCATCGTGCGGGTTCTGCCGGCAGATGCTCCCCGACATCAAAGCCTGGGAGATGGATCGAGAGTTCGGCACGCCGGACCTTCTCGTCGTCTCCACCGGGAGCGCGGGGGATAACGAAGCCCTGGGGTTCAGAGCGACGGTGGTGCTCGACCGGGACTTCGGTACGGGCCAGCGATTCGGTGTCCAGGGGACGCCATCGGCCGTCCTGGTGGATGCTGAAGGGCGCATCGCGTCGAATGTGGCAGTCGGTGCGGAAGCCGTGCTCGCGCTGGCGGGGCCGGTGGCTCAGACGGCGGCGTAGGTATCTCTGACAGCTGTTGGAGCTGTTGAGGGGCGCCGGATGCACCGCGTTATGGCACGCTGCGCACCATTCGACTCGGTGTGGCTCGCCGTGATGAGCCACCCGTTGCCGGTGACGGAGCAAGGCCTACTGTGGAGCCGCGAGGCCCGTTACGCGGGGTTCGGGACGCAAGTGCCACCGGAGCAATGGAAATTCGCCACGCAGTCGGAATCGGCAGAACACGTCGACTTGCAGGTGTTGCTGTTCAGGCAGATAAGGTTCCCGGCGCAAGCCTGAGACGTCCCGGCGACACAGCTACCGGCACCATTGCAGACGCTTTGGGTCAGCGTGTTCCCAGTACAGGTCGAGGAGCAGACTGTGCCTGCTGCAGCGTCGACGAAGCCGCAGACCCCGGCGTTGCAGGTTGCGCGATGACAGATGTCGCCCTGGGGGCAATCGGCCGCGCTGCTACAGCCGGCCACACAGACGCCGTTGACGCATGTGGTGCCGGTCGCGCAGACGTTGCCGCAAGCGCCGCAGTTATGCGAATCACCATTGATGTTCGTCTCGCAGCCGTTCGCGGGATCGCGATCGCAGTCGGCGTACCCGGCGAGGCAGGCCTGGACCTGGCACTGGCCAGCGACGCAGATGGCAGTCCCGTTCGGCAGTACGCACACGTTCCCGCATGTACCACAATTGTTCGCGTCTGTAGACAGATTCACGCAGGCGGCGCCGCACGCCGTGGTCCCGGCAGGGCACGTGGTGCACGTCCCATCGACGCAGACGGAGCCGGCGGCGCAGCAGGTCGTCGCGCCACTGGCAGAGGTGCAGACCTGGCCAGTTGCGCAGCAAACGCCGCCCGCACAGGTTTCGCCGGCCGCGCAGCATGCACCGTTGCAGAGGACACCGGAGGTGCACTCGGTGCATCCGCCAGGACCGCAAATCATGCCGGCGGGGCAACACGTGCCGTTGCAGATCACACCACTCGCGCACGAGCACTGGCCGGTCGCCGGGTCACATGTATCGCCTGCCGGGCAGCAGACTCCAGCACAGGTGGGGCCGGCGCAGGAACAGGCGCCGCTCGTGGTACACGTCGAGCCCGCGGGGCAGCATGTCCCGTTGGCGCATTGCACGCTGCCGGTAGGGCACGGTGCAGCACACGCGCCATTCACGCAGCTTGTGCCGGCGGCGCAACATTGCCCGCCGCACATCGGGAAGCCATTAGATTCGCAGACGCAGACACCCGAGTTGCAGGTCGTCCCGGCCGGGCAGCACGTGCTGCCGCATGCATTGGCGCAGTTGGTGGTGCCCGAGGGGCAGGCGCACACGCCGCGGCGGCCACCCGTGGTATCGCAGAAGCCGGTGCAGCAATCCGAACCGTTCTTGCAACCCTTGCCGATGTCGGTGCAATCCGCCTTGGCTATCGCGGCGCTCGACTGGCTCAGGCCAATCGCGCCGAGCATGCCGACCACTCCGCCACCCAACAGCGTGCGAAGCGCGTTGCGGCGCGAGGTCCCGGTGGCAATGCGCCTGGCCAGGTCGTCGAAATTGCCGTCGTTCACTGCGCACCTCGGAAAAGGGCCGGGAGATCGAATTGACGAATTGTATCTCCCATCCGGAATGATTAGCAATACACCGAGTGGTTACAACCTTCCGCCCCAATTCGCAGTCCGCGGCTGCAGAACGCCCACGCTACGGGCTAGCCGGCAGTGAGCGCTGGCGACACGATGCCCCGAACCGCTGAAGCCTCAACGTTTCCGGTATTGCGCCGCCAGGGTGAGGACGACGTACAGCACGAACATGCCTGCGAGGACAGCCCAGCGCGAGGCAGCATCAATCGCGAACGCTTTTTCGAATGGCCGGTACGGGATCCGGACGGTAGTCGTGCCGCCGCCGGGCGCCGGTGCGGTGAGTGTCGATTGGGCTGCGAGGTTTGTTGTGAGATCGGTGATGTGGCCAGTCAGCTCCAGCGACCATTTCGTAATCGTGACGTCCGATATCACCTTCGAAACCGGGTCCATATCCACGCGGGGGACGGTCGAACCAGCGAAAATGAGCTGCGGAATGATGGCCATGACTACAAGAATGGCGGCGCGATCGGCGTTGCTGCTGATGGCCGAAATGAACAACCCCATCGCCATCCCGCCCAGGGACACGAGGGCGAGGGTCAATCCGAGTTGAAGTGCGGTCTCGAGTCCTCCCGGGACGTTGATACGGGGTTCGAGCATGGCAATGAAGACGAGGCCCTGGAACAAGGAAAACAGGGACAGTACACACACCTTCGAGAGCACATACGCTGCCGGGGACAGGCTTACCAGGTGTTCGCGTTCGAAAATGTTGCGTTCGCGGGTGATGACGTTTGCCGATGCGAAGCCACCGATGAAGAGGCATATCGCTGCGGATAGGTAGAGGAGGGCTACAACCTGTTCGGCGTTCCCGCCGTTGAGGCGCTGAACCGCAAAGATGTCGCCCCTGAAGACCATCGTCAGAAGAAACGCGAGCAGCGGCGCGCCGAAGACACGCAGGAAGGTATTTACTCTGTCGCTCAGGAGCACCCGTGTATCGCGCCCGAGCAGGTGGCCGAACTGGTTCAGTGCGGACGGCGGGCTGGGCAGCGGCGCCCGCCTGACCGCCGGGGACGCCGGGATCGCTGCCGGTACGGGATGTGCGGCGGCGAACTCATCGGCGAGTTGCGCGGCGGGTGTGTGCGTCAGAAGCGGGTAGATATCGACGAAGTCCTCCACGCCGAAGTGGCGGAGCGCATCGCCGGGGGCGCCCTGGAAGACGAGCCGGCCCGCGCTCAGGATCACGACCCGGTCGCAGATGCGGATGTTGCGAGTGGCATGCGTGGTCAGGACGACCGTGCGGCCCTGGTCGGCGAGTTCGCGCAGCTGGCGCATGAGATCGAGGTCCAGCCCGGGGTCGAGTCCGGACGTGGGCTCGTCGAGGTAGAGCGTGCCCGGGTCGCTGAGGAGTTCCGCCGCAACGCAGGTCCGCTTTCGCTGGCCGCCGCTGAGCGACCCGACCCGCGTGTCGTGGCGGTCCTCGAGGTGCAGGTCTTCGAGCACGCTGGCGATGTGGACATTCAGCTCATTATTCGGCACGTGCGTGAGGCGCAGCTTCGCGGCGTAGTGGAGCGATTGGTGCACGGTGAGTTCGAGATGCAGCGTGTCATATTGGGGCACATAGCCGAGTTCGCGCCGGAAGTGCGGCAGGTTCTGGTAGAGGTCCTGGCCGTCGTACGTGACCTTGCCTTCAGTAGGCGGCTCGAGGCCAACCAGTGTCTGGAGAAGGGTGGTCTTGCCCGCGCCAGATGTGCCCACGATGGCGACCATCTCACCCGGTTCGATGGTGACGTTGATGTCATCGAGGATGATGCGGCTCCCACCCATGCGACGAATGCCACGGGCATCGATCCGTGCCCCGCGTTCGGGCGTGAATACCTTCAGGACACCGTCAAGGAGAAAGACGCGTGCCACGCCCAGGCGGATGATGTCGCCCTCCTCTATAGGTGCCTCGGTGACACGCTCGCGATTGACGAGTGTGCCGGTAGCAGAGTTGAGGTCGACGATCGAGCACGTGCCAGCCTCCACGCGGAAGAGGGCGTGGACTTCGTCCACACCGGGTGCATCGATCATGAAGGTGCATTCCGGCGACCGCCCCAGGGTGAATTCTGCATTCCCGACCGGGATGGCGGTGAGGGTGAGCGCCTGGTGGTGGAACTGCTGCGCGTCCGGCTCATCGCGCTTCGTGACGAGGCCTGACAGAGCCGGGGCGGCATTCCGGGCAAACTCGTCGTAGAGCTCGCGTGTGACCGGTATCACTTCGCTGGCGACTTCCGCGATGACCGAGGCGGAGCGCGGTTCGGAGGTGATCAGCGCGCGTTCGCCAAAGATTTCGCCCGGTCCGAGGTGCGCAAGCAGATTGGCGGTACCCCCGGCTTCGGAAACGACGCGAACCTGGCCAGCGACGATGATGTAGAGGGTATCGGCCACGGTACCCTCTTCGACGATGACCTCGCCGGCCGCTACTGCCTCGGGCTGGACGCGCGTCGCGAGTCCGGCCAGCGCCGTGCGGTCGAGTTGGGACAGCACCGGGACCTGGGAAAGCCAGGAGAGGAGGTCACGTTCGCCGGTTAGAGCTTCGCCCATGGCAACAACGCTTTCAGTTCTCGTGCCGCTGCGGCGACGGCGTCACGGCCAGCGGCCACAAAGTGGTCACCCCGGGTGTAATCGTGTAGGCCCGTGGGTTCGTGGAACACGGGCTCAATGGTGACGTCGGAATGCGCTCCCCCGTCGTGAACGATCTTCCATTGCAGGGTCTCGATGGCTGCCTGGATGGTGTCGATGATTGGAGGGGCGGGCGGCAGAAAGGTGTGCCGCGTCTCCGGGCGCAGATCGGTTTCGATGGGATTGGTGAGCTTCACGCCGATGACGATATCGGCGCCGAGGTCGTGCACAACGCTGCTGGGGATCGGGTTCAGGAGTCCGCCATCGACCAGCATTCGGCCGCGCCACCGGACCGGTGGAAACAGCCCCGGTATGGCAGTACTGGCGAGCATCGCTGTCACCAGGTCACCGGAGGTAAACACAACCTCCTCGCGGCGGGCCAGGTCGACAGCGACAATGGCAAGCGGGATGGACAGGCTCCCGAAGCCGGTATCTTTCACAAACCGCTCGAGATCCTTGCGCACCCAATGGGTCGTCAGCAGCCCTTTCAGGGGGAACCCCGGCCGCAGGGCGCGCCGGAACGTGTCGTGGAGTACGTCATGGATGTTCTGGGTGGTCATCCCCCCGGCGACAGCCCAGGCGATTGGCGCCCCGACGCTCGACCCGGCGATGTAGTCGATAGGGATCCCAGCGCTGTGGAGGCCTTCGACGACGCCCACATGGGCATACCCTTTCGACCCGCCCGCGCCGAGTGCAAGGCCAACCTTTCGCCTCAGTAGGTGCCGCGCGACCCATCCGACGGACTGGGACGCGCCACCGGTGGAGGTCCCCCTGACATCCGCGCCCGGGTCGATGACGACGGTGTGGATTGGCGCGAAATCGGATTTGTGGTTCAGCCGCGGCAGGGGAGTATGAACGATGGCGATCGTGTCGAAACCGCCGGCCATATCGGGTGCGGGATCGGACTGCCCGTTCGCGTCGCGGAAGTATACACGCTCATCCGTGCAGTCGAGCAGATCGAGCAACTGGGGCGATGTGACCTTCGCGACGACCAGCACCAACTCATAGCGCTCGGTGTAATCGGAGATGAGGCCTGCAAGCGCGGCTTCATCGATCGGGCCGGCCTCGTGCTTTGCGACGATCGCGACCTCCGAACGGCGATCGGCGGTGAAGGCATCATGCTCCGGGAGATGGGCACGATCGAGCAATGATTCATCGAGGGACGCGAAGTGGTGAGCGTCGGGCATTCGGATTGAGCCGTCCAGATCGATGACAACCATCGGGCCCTCAAGGTGTTGCACGACGGAACGGCAGACGGCCTGGAACACCGCATCGGCTGCGGGGGTCTCTCCAAGCAGGCAACCCACGGCGCGTCCGACGCGAAGCCGCCGCAACTGCGCGTTGGTCGAGTTCAAGCGGCGTGCCACGACGATCGCGAGTTCGCGCATAACCGCGGGGTGGCGTTCAGCTACCTTTCCAAGCGTCCGATGGGGTATCGCGATCAGCGTGGCGTCCGTCGAGGCACGCACGGTGGCCGCCGCCACGTCACTGCGCAGGAACGAAAGCTCTCCGAAGAAGTCACCGGCACCGAAGTGAGCGACTGCGAGAAGCTCTCCGTCCTGGCCCGGCACCTCCGCGTGCAGGAGGCCGCTTTCGACCACATAGAGGCAATCGACAGACTGGCCAGCCTCGATGACTATCTCGTTCTGGCGCACATGAAGAGCAGATGACGCATGTGCCAGCACATCCCGCGCGCGAGAATCGAGTGCATCCAGTAGGCGAGTGTGCGGGAGTGATGCGACGGCCGAATGGTCCATCCGGGTTACTCCACGACAGTCTGCACAGGCCGCGCGGCGTTTGCCGCTTCTGTGAGTAGACGCTCTCCTTCGGTCTGGACGCGCAGCATGCCACATTCGGACGCAGTAGCAACGGCCTCCGTGAGCAATGCCCGCGCGCGCTGTGCATCGCCCGGCTTGCTGCGGCGCAGCAGCATTTGCCCGTAACTGAGCTGCGTCGCGGCCAGCCATGTGGTGAAATCCATTCGTCCGTTATCGAGCAGAGCAGCCTCGAAGTGCTCCTCGGCCTCGCTCCATCGCTCAAGGACGGTTGCGAGCCGCCCCAGGTAATAGGCGACTGATCCCATTGCGTATGACTGGACAACGGCCACGCCATCGCGGGCGTAAGGACGAAGGACGTCGTAAAGGGTGCCTGCTGCCCCGCGATGGCCGATATCGGCGGATGCATCGCTAAGAAGCGCACACACAGGTTTCCAGAGGAAGTCGCGCGGGATGCTGCTTATACCGGCGACGACTCGCTCGATTTCGGCGGCGGCGTCGGCTGCTCTGCCGGCCCGTGCGAGGGCCAGGCAAAGGGCAGACGGGAAGATGGGGAGGCCGGGCCAGCGCTGAAGAACCCCCTGCCAGATGGGCACCAGTTCACCGAGCCGGCCCTGGGCTTCACGGAGGCCGTGCTGTTGCGCAGCGAACATCACGAGGACCGTGATGTTGTTGCCGCCCTTCGCAACATACGCATTGAGGTGCTGCTCGGCCGAGGCCAACCGGCCCTGGACAATGTCGAGCGTCACTTGCATGGCCGAGGACATGTACTCCAACGGCTGATAGCGCAGCCGCTCGAGCACCGACTGGAAGTTCGCGGCGTTCTGCCGGAACTCTTGCGTCATTCCCAGCGAGAGCAGATCCGCCCCGCGCTGAGCGATGAGGTCGAGTTCGATTCGCGGGGAGTGTGATGCGCGGCTGGCGGCGATGCCGCGGTCGGCGAGTTCAAGCTGTTCCCGGTCATTGTCAGGAGAGGCGGCGTAGTTATGCAGGAACCCGCAGGCGACGGCGACAGCGTAGTTCTCGTGCAGCCGTTCAGCGAGGTCCACGGCCTCCTTGGCCTGTGCGAGGATCTCATCATCTTTGGCGCCAGCCCATGCCAGGTACCCAGCCGAGGAGATGCCTGCGCGAGCATTCGCATACGCCGAGGCGGCTTCCACGCGGCGTGCCAGGACAACAACCCGCTCAACGCTCTCCTCGCCCTCGAGCATCTGGAGGGCTTCATCGAAGAGCGCCAGGCGCTCGGTTGTGGCGTCGGCCTCGGTTTGCTGGGCAGCGAGTTCGAAAGCACGGACGGCGCGGGAGAAGAGTCGTGCATCGTTGATGTCACGGGCGATGGCGATGGCTTCGCGGACGAGCCCTTCGTTGCCCGAATCCTGGCCGGATAGGCGGTTGCACTCGACCGCGGAAAGCAATAGCTGGGCACGTGTCGCATCGTGGGGCGCCTTGATCATCTCCATGGCATCGAGTGCGCGCTGGTAGTGCGCGCTGGCATCCTCCCACGCGAGCAGTTTGCGGGAATGGTCGGCCGCGCGGATGGAGTACTCGATCGCCTTTCCGGCCTGGCCACCGGCTGATGCGACGTAATGGGCGGCGAGTTCAGCGAGGTGCGAATCGATATCGTCCGCGTACAGCCGCTCGAGTGCCTCGGCCACCTGCCGGTGCACGAGCATGCGGCGGGGGGTGCTCATCTCCTCATACAGCGTGGCCCGAACGAGTGCGTGGGTGAATGTGTAGTGTCCGCTCTTGCGTTCCACGAGGAGTTGCGCCGCGAGGCCTTCATCGAGCGCATCGAGCAACTCGGCCTCAGGTTCGTCGCAAGAAGCCTGGATCTCGTCCCAGTTGAAGCCGCTCGTCATGACACACGCGCGTTGCAGCAGCCGGTTGCAGCTTTCGCTGAGGTGCGAGAGGCGGCGACCGATGATCTCCTTGATACCTTCGGGGATGCCCATGTCTCGGACGAGGTCGCCCGTCGCCATCCACGCCTTACCACTGTGGTTTATCTGGCCGATCTCGACGAGGTGGCTGAGGACTTCGGCAATGAAGAACGGGTTGCCGGCGGAGTCGCGGCTGAGTGCGGCGGCAAGGGCGGTGCGGTCATCGGCCACGGTCTCGGAGGGCTCGATCGCGGCGAGCAATTCCACGACAGACTCAGGCGTGAACCCGCGGACGGCGATGCGCTCGTGGTAATCAAGGCGGCGGAGCGCGGCGAGTGTCTGTGCGAGAGGATGCGTCCGGTCGATTTCGACATCACGATAGGTCCCGATAATCATGATCCGCCGGTCAGCCACGGCATGTGCGACCTGTTCGAGAAGCGCTAACGATGGCTTGTCGGCCCACTGCAGGTCGTCGAAGAACAGGATAACTGTCCTGTCGTGTGCGGCATTACGCAGGCACGCAACGATACTGGCGAATAATCGAGCGCGTTCTGATTCGGGATCGGAACGAGGCGAGTCTTCGATACCCGGCATACGCTCTTTCAGGCCGGGAATGAGTGTGCTGATATCGGCAGCGCCTGCGCCTATGGTAGTAGCCAATGCTCCATCTGGAGTCTGTTCGATGAGCGAATTAAGTGCGTCTGTCCACACCCCAAAGGGTGCAGCCACATCGCCCTCATAACAGTTGCCTCGGATAACGAGGGCATCGTCCGTCATCTCCTGGCAGAATTCTTCGACCAGGCGGGTCTTACCGATGCCCGGTTCGCCTGCCAGGAGGACCACGGAGCCGTGTTGGCCGTGATGCGCTTCGGCGAAACGTGTCGAGAGGAGATCGAATTCGGCTTTGCGCCCGACAAATGGGAGTTTGTGCACGAGCGTCAGCGGGTCGCGTTCGTACTTGATCTCAACTGAGGCGACGGGCGCACTGATGCCTTTGAGTTCGAGCATCCCGAGATCGGTGGTTGCGATGGCTGCGCCGCGTTCGCCCAACAGGCGCATCACGATATCGGTCGCGAAAATCTGGCCGGCGCTGGCACGGTCGCACAATCGCCGGGCGATAACGACCGAGCTCCCAAAGTAGTCGCTTTCTTCGAGGAATGCCTCACCGACATTCAGGCCGACGCGAATTTCGAGGCGCTCCCCGGCGGTTGGGCGGCTTGACGCCTGCTGCATCTCGATAGCGCAAAGGACTGCGTCCCGCGTCGAGTCGAAGGCCACCATGAGGCCGTCACCAAGCCACTTCACTTCGTGCCCGCCGTGTTCCTGGACGGCGCCGCTGAGGAGCCTGTGATGCGCCTTGAAGATTCTCTCCGCCTGGTCGTCGCCGGCACGCTGGAGTAGCTCGGTGGAACTCACGAGGTCGGTAAACAGTATGGTGACCGTCTGAGCCCTCGGTTCCACAGGCGGGAGTATAGCGGGGTGTCTCGCCCGGCACAACGATTTGGGCCGCGCAGGTACTAAACCACTCGCCGGGATTTCGAACACGTCAAGCTGAGACGCCGCGTACGGCCGTCCCGTGATAGTAGCGGCGTCCTATAAGCGCGGCGCTCACCGCGAGCGCGGCAGTGAGGCGTTCGGGGCGATACCTGGTTCTCCACAGGCGAGCACGCCGCAAACGTCACGCGCTAGAGCTGCCGAAGCCGGGGATCGAGGATGTCTCGTAGTGCGTCACCCAGCATGTTGAAGGCGTACACGGTAATCGCGAGCGCGCTACCAGCCGCAATCATGATCCACGGTGCGCTGACAAGGTAGCCCATTTCAGTACCGCTCACCATGCCGCCCCAGTCCGGTGTCGGCGGCGGTACGCCAAGACCGATGAAGCTGAGCGAGGCTTCAATGATGATGGCAAACGAGATATTGATGCTGATGATAACCACGATCACGTCGACCACGTTGGGCAAGATGTGTCTCCACAGCACGCGTGGATAGGAGCAACCGATGACCTGGGCCGCTTCGATATAGGTATTGGCGCGTACTGCAAAGACCTGACCCCGCACCACGCGAGATGCACCGGCAAGAAGAATGATCGAGATCGCGATGATGGTGTTTCGCTCGCTGGGGCCGAGCACACCGGCGATCAGGAGGATGAGGATGAAGCTAGGGAACGCCATCAGTACATCAATGGCTCGCTGGATGACGAAGTCCACCCAGCCGCCGAAGCCGGCCGAGATGAGCCCAATGACTGTTGCCAGGAAGACCCCAATCATGACGGACGCGATACCCACCCAGAGCGAGATGCGCGCCCCATATGCCACCCGGGCGAGCACGTCCCGCCCGTACTCGTCCGTGCCGAACAAGTGCGCCCAGCTGGGAGATTGGAGGATGATGTCGCCGTTTTGTTGATTCGGAGGCGCCTGCGCGATGAGGGGTGCGAGGACTGCAACCAGGATCATGAGGATGATGGGGACAAGTCCGCCCCAGAAACCGAGAGGCTTCTCCCGCGCGAGCCGTACGAGCACGTCCCACACGAGCGGCCGAGGTGGCTTGGCGAAATCGACGTACTCGCCTGCTATCGGTGCCGATTCATGTGCCATATCAGTACGTCACCCTTGGGTCGATAAGCGTATACACCAGGTCGGTCGCGAGGTTGACCAGGACGACGACCGTCGCAAATAAGATCGAGATGTCCTGGACCCCGGGATAGTCTCGGGTGTTGATCTCGGAGAGGATAAATCTGCCGAGGCCCGGGAGCTGAAAGAGCTGCTCGAAGATGACGGTGCCGCCGATGATGTACGCGAGCGAAAGGCCGATGATCGTGACGATCGGGATCATCGAGTTGCGGACCACGTGTCTCATGACGACCACGCGCTCCGCCATGCCTTTTGCGCGAGCCGTCCGCACGTAATCCTCGCGGTACACATCGAGCACGGCGGTGCGGGTGAATCGCATCAATGCCGCGGATGAGCTAAAGCCGAGGATGATCGCCGGGAGCGCGAACTGTCCAAGGTTATGTATTGGATCATCAGTGAACTTGATGTAGGTGATCGGTGGGGCCCAGTTCCAGAACTTCGACGCCAGCACGAGGACCACGACTGCTATCAAAAATCCCGGCACCGACAGCAGCGTTATGGCGAGCGAGCGAAGCGCGTAGTCGATCGGCGTGTCTTGCTTGACCGCCGAGATGATCCCGATCGGGATGCCGAAGACGATGCCGAAGAAGAGAGACATCAGCCCGAGCTCGAGCGTGACCGGCAGACCCTCCCTGATATATCTCGAAATCGACTGGCCGCTGATGATCGACGTCCCGAGGTCGCCGCGAGCTATGTCGCCGAGCCATTTGGCATATCCGATGGGTATCGGTTCATCAAGGCCTAGCCGATGCTCGATCTCGTGGCGCGCGTTCTCGCCACCGACGGTGCTTGTCGAGGTGATAACGTCGATAGCGCTCCCGGGCAGAGCACGCATGGCCACGAACACGAGGAACGTCACACCGAGAATGGTGATGAATGCGACGATCAGCCGCTGAATCACGTAATGAGTCACTGCTCACACCTCTATCGCTTTGCGGGGAGCTGACGGGATGGTG
>JAFKFP010000068.1:0-718 GCA_017308185.1 bacterium
GGGGTACCGTGGCATGCATCGCCGCGATGTACGCGGCGAAGAGGACGACGAGCAGGCAGACGGTCACACCCGTCTGCACCCATGCGGGCTTCGATCGCCGTATCAGATCCACCATCGTTCCGGCAATCTAGCCGCCCGCCCGCCTCTAGAGCAATGCCAGCGGCAAGGCTATTTCGTGCCCGCTTCGAGCAGTTCAATGACCTCATCCACTGCGGCGACGCGCCACCCGGCCCACGTGGGGCCCTTCTGCCACGCAAGGTACTTCTCGCGGGCGGCAGCACGGGCCGCGGCGATCTCTTCCTCGCTGGGTTCATGGCCGAGTGCCTTTGCGATGCCTTCGGGCGAGGTATCGCCGAGCACGTCGCGCGTCTGATGGAGTTGCTCGTTGGCGAGCTTCGGGCGCTCGATGAAATGGCCAAGTTCGTTGTGGTCTTTATCGAAGAAGACATAGACGGGGATGGACTCGAACTGTCCGTCCTTGAGGTACGGCTGGATCATGTCCTTGTTCTGGTCGCGTTCGAAGAAGCGCATGGGAATATCCAGCGCTTCGGCGATACGCTGGGCGACGCCTGTGCCGCGGTAGACATCGGGGCACCAGTCTTCGCCGATGACGACCATGTGGTCGGGGCCGTTGGGCTTCGCCTTGAGCGCCTGGAGCTTGGCCTTCTGCTCAGGGGAGATGGTCAGGCCGTCGTAGTTGTCCTGGAAGAGTTCGCGG